>NZ_JACARU010000022.1:0-88917 GCF_013386425.1 Cedecea sp. P7760
ATATGAACAATTCATCTATCGCTAAAATATTAAGTATCTCGTTGTTTTTTTCTTGTAATATTGGCTATTCCTCTTCGAATAATATAAATTTGCAAGAGACTGTAAGTGCAGTGTCAACTCAGCAAGATGGAGTTACAAATAACGATGTATTAAAATACTTATCTGACAAATACAGTAATGAAATCTCAAACTTGGGACTTACAGATAAGCGACTCAACTCTAATGTTTATGTTCGCGCAAGCTTGAATGATAACTTTTTATTTTTCTCGAATCTAAAACAGTTTATCTCTGTTTTTTACGACCTTCCAAATCTCCAGTCAGTTAAAGTTGTTAAGTATAATAATTATATAGGTTTCAAAGTAAAACTTGCTGGGCGTCCTGCAACAGGATTTGCACTTTATCAAGAGGATAATGAGTTTTTCTTGAAGGGGGTTATAAATGAAAAAGGACTTATTGCTGCTGAGAATATAGAAGAGGAGGGACTGGTATTTAACTCGTATTATTCAGTCGCTTTTGTTGTATTTAATAAGAATGGTGTGAGATATTAATCTTATATATAGATGCAGATATGAAACTTTTGACGGTTCTACCATTGATGATTTTGTGTTTTTCAGCCAAAGCCAGTGATTTTAAAAAAATAAATGGAATAATCTCTTTGTATCAGAGCAAAAACCAAACCACCTTTAGTATTAATTCTTCACTTGGCACTACATCGGGAGTATGTGAAATAGGAGGTGAATTAACACTCATTGATGCACGTAAAGGGCAACGTAACCGTTGGGTTTATAGTGACCAGTCAAGCATGTGTGTTGTGTTGATAAGTGAATTAGATAATGGTGCCATGCAGGTTATCTCGAAGGATTGTGATAAATACTGCGGTGTAACATCTATAGGTTCTATAAACGGCACATATAATAAATGAAAGATTACTTTAGCCTGAAACTAATCAGGCTAAAGTAAATATTAATAGATTACAATATTACACTATTTCTTTTCTTATTGGTTCTACGTTGTAATTATTACCCTTTTCCAATGTTGTAAGTAGCTCAGCCCATACAGTCAATGCTTGCTTACGTTCTTCAAAGTATTGATAGCGATTATATATACCTTCAACACCTTTGATTTTATGATTTAAGCAGCGTTCTGCTATCACCGGATCGACCCCCAGCGCAGCTAAATGGGAGCGGGCAGTTCGCCGAAAATCATGAATCGTAAAATTTGGCACATCTGACATATTTGATCTTATTTTAGCCAACGCTACGGGCAATGTACTTTCCTGAATATGAGGAATCATGCGGTGTTGCATTTTTCTTGCTGGGAGAACCCATTCACTATTGCCGGACATGATTTTTAATTCTTTAATCCAGCCAACAACGGGTGACGCCAGCGGGATATCAATACCATCGCCGTTTTTAACGCGCTCAGCAGGCAAATGCCAGACGCCTTCATCCAGATCAAATTCTGACCATCTGGCACCACACAATTCCATCTTACGGCAGCATAGGGCTAAAATGAGCTTCATAGTTAGTTCATTTTGACGGGAAAACCCTTTGGTCAAAGGCATTACCTGAAAAAGCTGTACCAGCTCTTCTCGACTTAACCAGCGTTCACGACTTTGTTCTTGTCCTCCGGCATCAGAGATGTCAAATGCACTTGCTGGATTAGCAGCCAGCATGTGCCGCTTGATTCCATAATCAAAGATCCGTCGAGTCCATCTGAGGACGTCATTGGCAACGGTAGGCGCTCCTCGTAGAAGGATCTTTTGCAACATATCATCAATATGATAAGGGCGAACGTCCTCTATTCGCAGGTTGCCTATGTTTGGATTTATATCTTTTTCGATTCGGCGGCGCAGTATGTCGGGGTGCTTCCAGCGTTTAAGTATCTGGCGTTCAAAATATTCGCTGGCTAATTGGGATACCCGAAGTGCATGTTTTTCAGACTCTATTTTTTTGAGGGCGTCAGCTTTCCGTTCTTGCTTCTCTCCCGCAACGTCATAACCCAATGCTACACGTGCTGAGAGTTCTTTGGCTGTCTCCCGCGCTTTTGCTAGTGAGAGTTCAGCATAAGAACCGATACCCATTACCCGCTGTTTTCCAGAGAAACGATAGCGAAAACGCCAGAATGGAGCAGCATATTTCTTTGGAAAACAGAGAGATAAACCATTGCCATCTGACCTTGCTTCGAAGCGTTCGTCAGCTCTGATCCATGCCTTGATTTGTATGTCTGTCATTTTTGCCATATATGACCCTGCTTATGTGCCTTGTGTACATAAGCATGATGCCATAAAAGTCATTATGTACATAGTTAAGTACACGATAAACATGCGCTGTAGTGATACATGATGAGACAAGGTGATAAAGATATAGCCCGTATTAACGGGCTATTAGAGGTAGTTTCAACTTGGGTGAGACAAGGTGAGATCGTCTGAGATATTACTCAATGTTCTGAATCTGCTCGCGCATCTGTTCGATCAGGACTTTCAGCTCGATAGCCGAACTTGTGACATCTGCATTGATTGACTTAGAAGCCAGCGTGTTCGACTCGCGGTTAAACTCCTGCATCATAAAGTCGAGGCGGCGGCCAACGGCTTCTTTCTTTTTCAGGATGTTATAGGTCTCTTTGACGTGTGCTTCGAGGCGGTCCAGTTCTTCAGCGACGTCAATGCGCTGTGCCATCAGCACCAGCTCTTGCTCAAGGCGGTTGTTCTCAAGCTGAACTTCGGCTTCTTCCAGCTTGTTAACCAGGCGCTCGCGCTGCCATTTCACGACTTCTGGCATTTGGGCGCGAACCTTAACCACTTCGCCGCTGACGCCTTCAAGGCGCTGTTCAATCAACGCTTTCAGCGCCTGACCTTCGGTCTCACGGGCAATAACAAAGTCGTCCAGCGCGCCGTCAAGAGCGGAAAGTATTTCGGCGGTGATTGCGTCAAGATCCTGCTCCTGAGCGGCCATTACGCCCGGCCAGCGAAGAATATCTACCGGGTTAATTTCACCTTCATCGCTTTGCATTTTGACCCAGTTAGCGGCCTCAACCAGCTGCTTAGCCAGTTTTTCGTTAAGGATCAGTGACCCCTGCGCACGAGCATCGGGCTCGAACCGCAGGTTGCATTCGACTTTACCGCGCGTAAGGCGGTTGCGGATGCGCTCGCGGGCAACGGGCTCAAGACTGCGGAACTGCTCCGGCATGCGGATATACGTTTCGAGATAGCGCTGGTTTACCGAGCGTAATTCCCAGGAGGCAGAGCCCCATTCACCTTTTACTTCACGCCGGGCGTAGGCGGTCATACTGCGGATCATAGTACGTACCCGTTTTCAGCTAATGTATGGGGGGATTATAGCCATCAGGGGTCTTGCAGGATAGGAATAAGCGCCTGAAGTCCGTATAATGCGCAGCCACATTCGTTTTAGCCGGAGATAAGCCCATGCGTCCATCAGGTCGTAGCGCCGAACAAGTGCGCCCAGTTACCCTGACCCGTCATTACACTAAACACGCTGAAGGTTCCGTGCTTGTCGAGTTCGGTGATACCAAAGTACTGTGCACCGCGACGCTTGAAGAAGGCGTGCCTCGCTTCCTGAAAGGTCAGGGCCAGGGATGGATCACCGCTGAATACGGTATGTTGCCGCGTGCAACCCACAGCCGTAATGCCCGTGAAGCGGCAAAAGGCAAACAGGGTGGCCGTACTCTTGAGATTCAACGTCTTATCGCTCGTTCACTGCGTGCAGCTGTGGATTTAAAAGCGCTGGGTGAATTTACCATTACGCTTGACTGTGACGTTCTGCAGGCCGACGGCGGCACCCGCACTGCTTCTATCACCGGTGCCTGCGTGGCTCTGGCCGATGCACTTAATGGCCTGGTTGCCTCCGGCAAGCTGAAAACTAACCCAATGAAAGGCATGGTTGCGGCGGTTTCCGTTGGCATCGTCAACGGCGAAGCACTCTGCGATCTGGAGTATGTCGAGGACTCAGCGGCCGAAACCGACATGAACGTTGTCATGATGGAAGACGGACGCATGATTGAGGTGCAGGGCACCGCAGAAGGCGAGCCGTTCTCCCATGAAGAGCTACTGGCGCTACTGGCGCTGGCTCGAGGGGGCATTGATTCCATCATCACGTCGCAGAAGGCGGCGTTAGAAAATTAATTTTTTAAAAGCGACTGAGAAGTCGCTTTTTTTATGTCCGTGTAACTTTTATGTCCGTGTAACAATGCTAAGGAGCGAATCCATGAAACCGTATCAGCGCCAGTTTATTGAGTTTGCGCTTAACAAACAGGTACTCAAGTTTGGCGAATTCACGCTGAAATCCGGGCGTACGAGCCCCTATTTCTTCAACGCCGGGCTGTTTAATACCGGGCGCGATCTGGCGTTATTAGGGCGTTTCTATGCAGCCGCACTGATGGATTCCGGTATCGACTTCGATCTGCTCTTCGGCCCGGCCTATAAAGGCATTCCTATTGCTACCACGACGGCGGTTGCGCTGGCGGAGCATCACGAGCGCGATGTGCCTTACTGCTTTAACCGTAAAGAAGCGAAAGACCACGGTGAAGGCGGTAACCTGGTCGGCAGCCCGCTTCAGGGGCGCGTTATGCTGGTGGACGATGTGATCACGGCTGGGACCGCTATTCGTGAGTCGATGGAGATTATTGCCGCGAATGGCGCGAGCCTGGCCGGCGTTCTCATTTCTCTCGACCGACAGGAACGCGGCCGCGCCGATATCTCTGCCATCCAGGAAGTTGAGCGTGATTATCAGTGTAAAGTCATCTCTATCATCACTCTTAAAGATCTGATTACCTATCTGGAAGAGAAGCCTGAGATGGCGGACAAGCTGGCTGCGGTGCGCAAATACCGTGAAGAGTTTGGGGTTTAAGCTTTTTTTGAGAATCAGTAAAAAGGGCCTTAAGGCCCTTTTTTATTAGTAAAGCTGAGCGGCAATCAGCGGCCAACGGGTATCAAAATCATCCGTGGGCAGATAGCGGAAATCACTTCGTACAAAACGCGACAGCATCCCTTCGCAGAAGGCCAGAAGCTGGCTAGCCAGCAGAGCTTCATCGGTGGTAAACCCTTCGCCTTCACGCATCTTTTTTTCACGCATGACCTGGCGCAGCTGAACCTCAATGCGTTCAAAAAGCTGATTAATGCGATCCTGCAGGCGATCCTGTTCAAACATAAGCGCGTGACCGGTGAGAATACGCGTCAGGCCCGGATTCCGTTCACCAAAACCTAAGACCAGCAGCACGATTAACCGCAGGCGGGCTAAGGTGTCTTTTTCATCTTTCAGAATCAGGTTAATGCGGGTAATCAGGCTGTCTTCGATAAACTCAATCAGGCTATCGAACATTTTCATTTTGCTGGGAAAATGTCGATAAAGAGCGGCTTCGGACACGCCAACGGTTGCCGCCAGTTTAGCGGTGGTAATCCGTTGGCTGCCGTCGCTGGATTCAAGCATTTGGGCCAGAGACTGAAGTATTTCCTCGCGACGATTCCTTTTCGCGGTCTGTTTTTCTGCCATGTTCTAAAATACCCCTGAAAAATACCTTGTCAGGTAAACACCGAACCGCGCCCGCAAACGCCTGGTTTGCGGTCTGTTTTAACGTTATCAGCGCGGTAGGGTTACGTTTATAAAACGGTATTACTGGCGGCCAGAATGGCCAAAGCCACCTTCGCCGCGATCGCTGGCGTCAAAATCTTCAACCAGGTTAAATTCGGCCTGGACGACAGGTACAAAGACCATCTGTGCAATGCGCTCACCTGGCTGAATGGTGAAGCTATTTTGGCCGCGGTTCCAGACAGAAACCATCAGTTGACCCTGATAATCGGAGTCAATCAGCCCCACCAGGTTGCCCAGCACTACGCCGTGTTTGTGGCCCAGGCCGGAGCGAGGCAGGATTACTGCGGCCAGAGAGGCATCAGCAATATGGATAGCCAGGCCGGTAGGCAACAGCGTTGTTGCACCAGGGGCAAGTTCTACGGCGTCATCCAGGCAAGCACGCAGGTCAAGACCGGCAGAGCCGGAGGTGGCATAGGTTGGCAATGGGAACTGCTGACCAACACGCGGGTCCAGAATTTTAACGTCGATTTTTTTCATCATAGCGGGTAACGATCTCGTCCAATAAAAGGTGGCCAAGGAGTGCTTTACGCTCAAGCGGTAAGACTTTGTCTCCCTCCTGCCAGAAAAGGTGCAATGCGTTGCTGTCGCTATTAAACCCTTGATTATTCTGAGATACGTCATTGGCGCAGATCAGATCCAGGTTTTTAGCAGTACGCTTTTTCCGGGCGTATTCTTCCACATTATTTGTTTCGGCGGCAAACCCTACAACATAAGGGCGGCCTTCGGAAAGCGCCGCGACCCCGGCAACCACATCCGGGTTTTTAACCATTTTCAGAGTAATTTCATCGCCTTGCTTTTTAATCTTCTCGTCGGCAACAACCGCAGCGCGGTAGTCGGCAACGGCGGCGCAACCAATGAAAATATGCTGCCCTGATACTCTTTGCTGGACCGTATCATTCATTTCCAGCGCCGTTGTGACATCAATTCGGTTTACCCATGCCGGGGTTGGCAGATTGACCGGCCCGGAAATCAGGGTGACGTTAGCGCCGCGAGCCGCCGCAGCTGCGGCGATAGCAAAGCCCATTTTACCTGAGCTGTCGTTGGTGATGTATCTGACGGGGTCCAGACGTTCGCGCGTTGGGCCGGCGGTAATCATGACGTTCAGATGTTGCAGATCTTTGACGACGGAAAAATGTTCCACCGCCATATCAACCAGCGTCAGCGGGTCCAGCATACGTCCTGGCCCGATATCGCCACATGCCTGGCTGCCGCTATCCGGCCCCCAAATCAGCAGGCCACGAGCGGTTAGAACGTCCAGATTATGTTGGGTTGCAGCCGCACGGTACATTTGCTGGTTCATTGCCGGAACGACGGCAACCGGAGCTGGCGTTGCCAGGCAGATTGTACTGACCAGGTCGTTTGCCATTCCCGCTGCTACACGCGCAATCAGGTCTGCCGTTGCAGGCGCCAGTATGACTAAATCTGCCCATTTGCCTAGTTCAATGTGGCCCATTGCGGCTTCGGCAGCGGGGTCAAGCAGACTGTCGGACACCGGATAGCCTGACACGGCCTGTAAGCTTAGTGGCGTGATAAAGGCCTTCGCCGCCTCGGTCATTACCACTCGTACATCCGCTCCGCGATCGCGCAGACGACGAACCAGCTCAGGTGTTTTATAGGCAGCAATGCCGCCGCTGACACCAAGAACAATTTTCTTGCCGGAAAGTCCCATCATGATTTTTATCCGTTGGAAGATACAGTCGAATGGCTATTTTATCACAATCGCTGTCATGCGCCTTTTTGCAGTTTGCGAGGCATCACGCAAGACCAAAACCCGCCCATCGCCCGAGAAGAAAAAAGGCCGCACTATAGGCTGTGTAAGAGAGGGAGGGTCGTCATGAAAAAGGATATTGATCTTGATAAAGCGCATTTACCCCGTGAAAAACTGCTTCAATTTGGCGTCAGTTCACTCACGGATACTGAGCTTCTGGCGCTATTCTTGCGCACCGGCCACCACGGCATGCATGTCCTGGCCTTTGCCAGCATGCTTTTACGCGAATTTGGTTCCCTGCACCGCTTGTTGTCGGCTGACTACTCTCATTTCAAGAAAGTGAAAGGTATCGGCGAAGCAAAATACACTCAGCTGCACGCCATTGCGGAGCTGGCCAGGCGCTACTATTCGTCTCAGGGTGTGAACGAACTCTCCATGCTTACGCCTGACCGGGTACGGGAGTACCTTCAGAGTCAGCTGATGACCGAGCAGCGTGAGATATTTATGGTTCTGTTTCTGAATAACCAGCACCAGGTCATCAAGTGTGAGCGTTTGTTCGCCGGTACGATAAGTCACGTTGAAGTTCATCCGAGAGAAATTGTCCGCGAAGCGATGAAATGCAACGCGGCAGCCATTATACTGGCGCACAACCACCCGTCAGGTAAGGCTGAACCCAGTAAAGCAGACCGGGCTATTACGGAACGTATCGTGAAAGTTTGCCTGTTTATGGAAATTCGAGTGCTTGATCATCTGGTTATTGGTCACGGAGAGTACGTTTCTTTCGCTGAACGAGGGTGGATTTAGTTCATCAGGCGCGATCCATAGGGATCTTTGTCTGTTCGGGACTTGAGCACATGCCTCACACAGCGTATACTACGCCACCTTTGAGAATCTCGGGTTTGGCATTATGCGCCTGGCACTGTGGTTCACATTGAACCGCCAGGGACCAGGCTTGCAGCCTGACGAGGCGCCTAACCCTATACGAAGCTCGAGCTAATTTGATTTTTGGAGAATAGACATGTCCCGAGTCTGCCAAGTTACTGGCAAGCGTCCGGCGACCGGTAATAACCGTTCCCACGCACTGAACGCGACTAAACGCCGTTTCCTGCCGAACCTGCACTCTCACCGTTTCTGGGTTGAGAGCGAGAAGCGTTTTGTCACCCTGCGTGTATCTGCTAAAGGTATGCGTGTAATCGATAAGAAAGGCATCGATACAGTTCTGTCCGAACTGCGTGCCCGTGGCGAAAAGTACTAAGTACTTAGAGGAAATAAATCATGGCTAAAGGTATTCGTGAGAAAATCAAGCTGGTTTCTTCTGCTGGTACTGGTCACTTCTATACCACCACGAAGAACAAACGTACTAAGCCGGAAAAACTGGAGCTGAAAAAGTTCGATCCAGTTGTCCGTCAGCACGTTTTATACAAAGAAGCCAAAATTAAATAATTCTGGTAACTTTGTTGAAGAAACCCGGCTCAGGCCGGGTTTTTTTATGCCTGCTTCCCGGAGGAGAGATGCCTGAATTACCTGAGGTAGAAACCAGCCGACGCGGTATCGAGCCGCATCTGGTGGGTGAAACAATCTTGCATGCGGTTGTACGCAATGGGCGACTGCGTTGGCCGGTTTCTGATGAAATCCATGCCCTGAGCGATAAGCCGGTGATAAGCGTGCAGCGGCGAGCCAAGTATTTGCTGTTGGAATTACCTGATGGCTGGATAATTATTCACCTGGGAATGTCCGGCAGCCTGAGGATCCTTGCGCAAGAGCTTCCGGCGGAGAAGCACGATCATGTTGATCTGATCATGAGCAACGGCAAAGTCCTGCGCTATACCGACCCGCGCCGCTTTGGCGCCTGGCTGTGGGCCAAAGAGCTGGAAGGCAGCAACGTATTGGCGCATCTCGGGCCTGAACCGCTGAGCGATGCATTCAATGCCGGGTACCTGCGTGAGAAATCCGCCAAAAAGAAAACGGCCATTAAGACCTGGCTAATGGATAACAAACTTGTTGTTGGCGTGGGGAATATCTATGCCAGCGAATCTTTGTTTGCAGCAGGCATTCATCCTGACCGCAGCGCGCAGTCGCTGTCCAAAAAAGAGTCTGAAATACTGGTTGCGGCGATCAAAACGGTATTGCAGCGCTCTATCGAACAGGGAGGAACGACGCTAAAAGACTTCCTCCAGTCCGATGGTAAACCAGGCTATTTTGCGCAGGAGCTGCAGGTGTATGGGCGGGAAGGAGAGCCGTGCAGGGTTTGCGGTGCGCCGATTGTTGCCGGTAAGCATGCGCAACGCAGCACTTACTATTGCCGCCGCTGCCAGCGATAGCTATTTAAGCCTTTCGATAAGCGCTTTACAGACGTGCTCAGGCAGGAAGTGAGCGACATCTCCATGATGGCGCGCCACTTCTTTGACCAGGGAAGAAGAGACAAACGACCACTCTTTCGACGGCATCAGGAATACGCTTTCCAGTTCCGGCATGAGATGACGGTTCATGTGAGCCAGCTGCATCTCATATTCAAAATCTGCAGCGGTACGTAAACCGCGAACCAGTACGTTTGCCTGCTGATTGCGGGCAAAGTTTGCCATTAAATCGCTAAAGCCCAGAACCTGAACATTAGGCAAATGTGCAATTGCCTGCTGCGCCAGCGCGACGCGTTCATCAAGGGTAAACAGTGCGTTCTTACTTGGGCTTGCCGCAATGGCAAGGATCACCTGGTCAAACATATTGGCTGCACGGGTAACAATATCAATATGGCCGTTGGTGATGGGATCGAAGGTCCCCGGATAGATTGCACGCTTTTGCATATCTGACCTTAGTGTGTTTTAGGGGGGAGATAAGGTTCCAGCAGCTGCAACAGGCGCTGTAATGCGCCCTGATTCTGGTAGAGCACTTCCACAGCATGGCGACCGTAGAAGTTACGATAATCCTCATCTGTGAGCAACGACGCAATCTCTTTTACTAACGACGGCTCATCGGCCACGGTGATGAGGCCATCAGCCTGCGACAGGCGCGCGCAGATGTCTTTGAAGTTAAAGGTATGCGGCCCCATTAACACCGGAATAGCGTGCGCAGCTGGCTCAAGAGGGTTATGGCCGCCACGTTCGACTAACGAGCCGCCAACAAAGGCTAAATCGGCAATGCCGTATAGCAGCATCAACTCACCCATGGTATCGCCGATGACGACCTGCGTACTGGAAGAAGGAACCTCTCCAGAAGAGCGGGTGGTATAGCTCAACCCCGCATTTCGCACCAGGTTAATGGCATCCGGGAAGCGTTCCGGGTGGCGAGGGACAAGAATCAGCAGCAGATTAGGAAACTGTTTTAAAAGCGACTGATGAGCCTGAATGACAATGCTTTCTTCGCCTTCATGCGTACTGGTGGCTATCCAGACAGGGCGGTGCGGAGCCCACTGTCGACGAAGCGTGACGGCCCGGGCTGCAAGTTGTGGCGTTACGGAGATATCAAATTTAAGGCTACCGGTTACGGTCAGCTGGCTTCGCTTTGCTCCCAACGCAATAAAACGTTCGCCGTCTTCTTCATTCTGAGCCGCGATGAGCGTGATGCGCTGTAGCAGCGTACGGACAAAGTCACCGAGTTTTGCATAGCCTTTAGCTGAGCGTGCAGAAAGCCTGGCATTAGCAATGACCAGCGGAATGTAGCGCTTGTGCAGGGCGGCTATCAGGTTCGGCCAAAGCTCGGTTTCCATGATAAGCACCAGCTTCGGATCGACTTTATCAAGGAAACGGTTAAGCGCGCAGGGTAAATCATAAGGCAGGTAGACGTGCTGGACGTCTTGTCCGAAGGCGGACATTACCCTCTCAGAGCCCGTTGGGGTCATTGTCGTGACGGTAATCGGAAGCTCTGGATAGCGGTGGCGCAGGGCTCGCACCAGGGGAATGGCGGCCAGGGTTTCACCCACGGAAACAGAATGCAGCATAATGCCGCCGGGCTTGAGCGGTTTTTTATAGAAGCCGTAGCGCTCGCCAATGCGTTTACGGTATGCCGGAGCTTTACGACCGCGCACCCACAATCGCAGCCAGATGAGTGGCTGTATGAGGTAAAGCAGTATGGTGTAAAGCAATTGGAGCATAGGACACGGCTGACATTATGAATGTGCTGGGGATTCTATGTATTTAACCTGAGCTTTGCCATTACTTTTGCGGAATTTGCCTGAAATGACCCCTGATTGTTCCTGGTGATATTCGCTTGGGTGTTTTTTTCAATTTCTATTGAATAGATGAGGGTAAATTCTGGGTTTGCAAACCGTGCTGGTAAGGCATTACGACTAGAGATAATAGAGATAATTTTCTTATTTTATAATAGGTTGTGCTTTGCTTTGTGCGATTGATATTCATATCGGATTGCCCCCTGATAAATGCTACACTATGCAACGTTTTGGAAGGCATTCGGGACTCGTCAATGTTGGAAAATTGAGCATTTTATTTCCGACATCATCGACCTGGTTAGAGCGATTTTTCCCTATGGTTTGTCTGACTTCGGTTTAGGCCTCACGGATATGAGTACATGATCATTGCTTTTTGCTTATACAAATACTTTCCCTACGGCGGCCTGCAGCGCGATTTTATGCGTATAGCTCAAACCGTTGCTTCTCGTGGGCATCACGTCAAAGTGTTTACCCAACAGTGGCAAGGGGAGCATCCTGAGCAGTTTGAAATCGTTCTTGTTCCGGTGACGGCTCGTACAAATCATGGCAAAAATGCGCAGTATCATCAATGGGTTGAGAATGAACTGAAGGTGCATCCGGTCGATAGAGTCGTCGGATTCAACAAAATGCCCGGTCTCGATGTTTATTACGCAGCTGACGTCTGCTATGCCGAAAAGGTTGAGCGTGAAAAGGGCTTTTTCTACAAATTGACCGCTCGCTATCGGCACTATGCGCAATTTGAGAAAGCGACATTCCAGCAGGGAAAGAAAACTCAACTGCTGATGCTGACGCCAACGCAAATTGCTGATTTCAAAAAGCACTATCAGACGGAATCGGATCGCTTCCATATTATGCCACCGGGAATTTACCCCGACAGAAAGTACAGCAACCAGATTGCAGACAGCCGGCAGGTTTACCGCCAGAAGAACGGAATCGATCCGCAGCAGTTAATGGTTTTACAAGTGGGCTCGGATTTTAAGCGCAAAGGCGTGTTTCGTTCGCTGGAGGCGATAGCCGTGTTGCCGGAAACCTTGCGCAAAAGAACGCGTTTTCTGGTCGTAGGGCAGGATAAACCCGGCCGTTTCGAAGCCAGGGCGCGGCAGCTTGGAATTGCAGATAACGTGCAGTTCTTTTCAGGCAGAGATGACGTTGCCGAGCTGATGGCTGCAGCCGATATACTGATCCATCCTGCGGTCCAGGAAGCGGCTGGGATTGTTCTGCTGGAAGCTATCGTTTCTGGATTACCGGTTCTGGTGACGGAAGTGTGCGGGTATGCACACTATATTGAGTCTGCTCGCTGTGGTGAGGTGATTCCTGAGCCGTTTAACCAGTCGACGTTGAACCGCTCACTTTTCAATGCATTAGAGAATGATGCGTTGCGTAATCAATGGGCCGAGCATGCGCGGCATTATGCCGACAGTGAGGATCTGTACAGTTTGCCTGAGAAAGTGGCCGATATTATTTTAGGTTGTGAACATGATTGAGCTTAAAGAGCCGTTTGCTACGCAATGGCGCGGAAAAGACCCTTTTGCTGAGGTTATAAAGCTTGAGGGAGAGGTCTTCCGTGCCCTGGAATCTCGTCGGACTATCCGTTTCGAGATGGAGGGTAAAGGCTATTTTCTGAAGTATCATCGTGGCACAACGTTAAAAGAAGTAGTAAAAAACCTGGCTTCATTACGTATGCCGGTGCTGGGTGCAGACAGAGAATGGTTTGCTATTCATCGGCTCAAGGCGCTTGGCGTCGACACGATGAAGGGCGTTGCGTTTGGACAAAAGGGGCTGAATCCTTTAGAACGAACCTCTTTTATTATTACCGAAGACCTGTCCCCAACCGTGAGTCTTGAAGACTATTGTGCAGATTGGGCCGCCAGGCCACCCGAAGTTAGCGTGAAACGCGCAATTATCCAACGCGTGGCCGGGATGGTTAGAGATATGCACCGTGGCGGCGTAAATCATCGGGATTGCTACATATGCCACTTCCTTTTGCATTTACCGTTTGAGTCCCCAAAAAAACCATTCAAGATATCGGTGATTGATTTACACCGGGCTCAAATTCGTCCCGCCGTACCTCGACGTTGGCGAGACAAAGACCTCATCGGCCTTTATTTTTCATCTTTGCACATTGGGTTAACTTCTCGCGACATTTACCGATTTCTGAGCATTTATTTTTCTGTGCCATTACGCGACATCATCAAGAATGAGTCAGCTTTGTTTGCCACTGCAGGCGTTAAAGCACAAAAGATACAGAAAAGAACGGTAAGAAAGTCATTATAATTAATTAAAAGTAAAAGCCCTGTAAGGTATGAGGCAAGAAAGAATGGAACTTGATTTCGATAAAGTGGTGCTTAAGAAGATAACATTCGATCACTCTGAGCATGCAAAAGACAATAAGTTAAATATTGCATACGGTGTTGATCGTAATTTTTTGTTTGGTTCAGGCATCTCAATGACATCCGTATTGATCAATAATCCGGATATCGATATCAGTTTCTACATTGTTACTGATTATGTTGATGATGAGTATCTTTCGCACATAGAGTCTCTTGCTAAAACATACGGCACTTCGGTTACTGTATTTTTATTTAATAACCAGGAGTTTCGTAAGCTCCCAAGTACCAAGGCATGGACTTATGCCATGTACTATCGCTATTTTGCCTTCGAATACTTGAGTGCCGAGTTGGATTCGGTGCTCTATCTTGATGCGGACGTTGTTTGTAAAGGTTCTCTTCTTGAGCTATCTGAGATTAAGTTTAACGGCGAATATGCAGCGGTTATCCATGATATTGATGAAGTTCGCCTTAAGTCGGGTGAACGCTTAGGAATACCGGCCCTGTCAGATGGTTACTTTAATTCCGGCGTTGTGTTTGCCAACCTGATTGTCTGGCGCGAGCAGGGGCTGTTGTCTAAAGCCTTTGCCATTTTATTTGAGAGACAAGCGGGTTTGCTTTATTTTGACCAGGATGTTCTTAATATTCTATTTGTAGGTAATGTCATCTCATTACGTCGAGATTTTAATTGCATTTATGGGGTGGATCAGGAATTAGTTAACAAAAGCATTGATGAATATAAGCATTATATTTCTAAACAGACAATACTTATTCACTATGTTGGTGTGACTAAGCCATGGCATTGTTGGGCTAACTACCCGGCGGCAGATTTCTTTATGCATGCATATAAAAAATCTCCCTGGAACGAAAAACCGTTGTTAAATGCGAATGCGGCAAAGTTGTACAAAAGAAAGTCGCGCCATGAAAAGGTTCAGGGAAAGCATATTAGCTCTGTTCTGAGTCATATTATGTATATAAAATATAAGCTGTGTAATTCGCAGGATTAAACACTGCAAATGAAAATTTTTGACTGGTATTGATATAAATAAGGTGAAAATAATGAATTTCGACTGTCGCCAGGCAATTAAGGAAAAATTGGTTTATTCCTCAACCCCGGAATCTTATCAGGGTCCGGCCCTGAATATTGCCTGGGGTGTTGATAAAAACTTTATGTTCGGTGCCGCTATTTCATTAACATCTGTGCTGATGAACAATCGTGACACCCCCATTCATTTTCATCTTTTTACTGATTCTATTGATGAAGATTATAAAGTGCGTTTACAGCGCCTTGTTCAGCAATATCATACCATAATTACTGTATATGTTATGGATTCCGAAGGGCTAAAGGTCTTACCTTGTGGCAACGCCTGGTCGCATGCAACCTATTTTCGTTTCATAGCATTTGAATATTTAAGTGATGAAATTGACTCACTTCTTTATATTGATGCTGATGTGATATGCAAAGGGTCGTTGCATAAGTTGTGTGATATTGATTTTGGAGATCGTGTTGCTGCGGTAATCCTTGATATTGATTCTAGTCGTGAATATGCCGCTCAGAGATTGAATACGCCACAGTTTGAAAGTGATTACTTCAATGCCGGCGTAATTTATGCCAACCTAAAAGCATGGAAAGCACAGAGTTTCTTAAGTACTGCTTTCAATATGTTAATGGATAAAAATAAAAGTTTTGCTTTCTTCGATCAGGATGTATTAAATATTATGTTCCTGAATAAGGTAATGTTCTTACCACGTATTTATGATGCTATTTATGGTATGAAGCAAGAGTTAAAAAGTAAGGACCTGGAGAAATATAAAGAGTTCATTACTGATGAGACTATCCTTATTCATTATATCGGCGTGACAAAACCATGGCACTCCTGGGCAGTTTATCCATCAGCACAATATTTTGGCGTCGCTTATAAAGCTTCTCCGTGGTCAGATGTGCCGTTACTTGGGGCAATAACACCTAAGCAATTCAAGAAGAAATCACGGCATGAAAGACTTCAAGGAAAAACCCTGAAGTCTATTGTTAGTTATGTTGGTTATCTAATAGCGAAGCTTAAAAGTAAGTAATGCCCTGTTATAATAGATTGTTTTACCGTAATGATAAAAAAGCTCCCAGAGGGAGCTTTTTTAATGGAATTTGCTTTTGATGTATTTCAAATACCAACCAATGGCAATAAAGTAATGACCCTTTTTGGCATTTTGTCGCGCATAGACTCTATAATCTGTTGGCCGCATACGAGGCTTGTAGGAGCGCAAAGGAGAATCACGCCATGGGGTGAAATGATGGTAAAAAACATAAAGCTGTTGTGCTAGCCCAGCGTGCTCTTTATACCATGGTTTCCTGCCCCCAGTGAAATGCATGATTTTAGGTGTCAGGTTTTTATGATAGAAAAACGTTTCTTTTTGCTCGTCGGTAAACCAGTTAAATAAAAAATTCCATTTATTATCTATGAATCTCACGTTGCCATCAATGACAATATTTAAGGCATCCTGATCAGGATAAGGTAGGCTGTTTCCCTTTTCCTGCAGAAATGTATTTGCCTTGTTTTCTATATCATGCTGGATCCAGTTTTTCACATTGATATAAAGGAATCCTGAGTTGAAGTAATGTGTGTTTTTTAAGCCCAGGCGTTGTGCATTTTTGTTTTCATCAATAGTTAAAGCGTCATGACTTACCGCGCAGATAACGTCACTAATATTAACTTCACTTATTGAACTTATACTATCAAAACAAAGCGTATCGGCATCAAGATAAATCAAGTTTTCAACGTTATCACGTAAAAGACGCGGAACTGCAAGTCGCATATAAATAGAGCGATTCAGGTGTTTTATTTTTAGATTATCACTGTATTTTTCTATATCTGATTTTTCAATTTTTTGCACATGAATACATGTATTAATCGATTTTAGCTTTTCGATTTCATCATCGCTGACATCATAAACAAAAACATAAAAGGCCAGTGATTGATGAGTGTTATTCATCAAAACGGATATCATCGAGGTGGCTACATACTCCAGATAATTGGCATCCGTGCACCAGGCGACATTGATTACTGAGTTATTAGCCATTTATTTTTTCTCATTGTCTTGTGTTACCGTATTTTTCAACGTGGTATCGATAGCGTCAATGACGGCCTGAGCTGGGATCCAGGAAAGATACTTCTGCGAACGATCCAAATCTTTTCTTTCGGGCATAGGGTGATAATTTCCCGCCCAAATCAGCGTCGCTTTATCTGACCATGGTCGCCATTGCTGATAGTTAGTTGCACCAAACAGGCATACTTGAGGTTTATTTAATGCAGCAGCCATGTGCATTGGGGCGGAATCAACGCCGATATATAGGATTGCGTGGTCGAGTAGCGCGGCAAGCTGCAGGAATGATGTTTTCCCTGCAAAACGGATGTCTGGAGAAATATCGCACAGGCTGGCAATACGCTTTACCTCTTCCTGTTCACTGGCTGCTGGCCCGCAGGTTAAATAGACCTTCAATCCCTGACTATGCAGGTGATTAATAACCTCAGCGAACTTATCCTCATCCCAGCACTTAAACGACTGCCGTGCTGTGGGCTGAATAACCACATAAGGTTGTAAGGTGAGCTCTGGATCCCGGGAACATAACGCCTGAAAGTCACTTTGCCGATAATTTAGCTGCATCCGTGGCGTAAGGTCAGTATCGTTAAAGTCGATACCCTTCAGCAGAGACAGGTTTTGCTCAACGATGTGAGTTCCTGTCATAGGGACTACCCGGCTAAAGAGCTTATTCCACAGCTGTTTCTCACGTTGAAATGCAATAGAAGGCCGCCCTAATGATGCCACTAGCACGCCAATGGGCCACTGTTCGGTCAGGTTCACAATCAGATCATAGCGATTTTTTTTCAGCTCACGTCGTAGGGTGAGATAGTTTTTAATTGTGTCGAGCAGTCCGAGCTTCTTTTCGACCAGATAAAATTGATTAATTCGGTCATCTGCCGCGAGAATTGCTTTTGTATCTTTATACAGCAATACGTCAATTTTAGCCTGAGGATAGCGAGCCTGTAGACTTGCTATGATTGGAGTAATGAGTAATACATCACCATAGAATTTAAGCTTACAAATTAAGATGCGATCTATATGTTGTTGAGCCATCTTAACGTTCCTTGTTGATCTTTTTCTTGCAAAGCTTCAATACCTGGTTACGAGTAGAAGAGATAAATGTATCTACCCAAGGATGTCGCATTTTATAGATGATTTTTTTGTTCATAACGCTTTCGTCGCAATACTGTAGTGCTGTTTTTATATCGCTTAACATTTGCTCATCATAGGCATAGTAGCCTTTCTTTTTGCGTACAATTTTGCGCCCTTCAAGGAAACAGTTAACAATCATTAGTGTTGCTACCGAGCGTTTTTCTGGATTGCCTTTTATATAGTCACACATTTTTCTCATGGCAAAAAATATGTGCTGAGCGTCACTCTCTCGTAGATTTTCAGTGATGCTTTGGCTGTTTATCCGATAATAATAGAGGTTGGCGTCAAGCTTTAAAATTCGACGGCATTTAAAGTACTGAAATGGGCTAAAGATAATGTCTTCATAGCGGCGATTTGCTTCAAATCGGTCGCTGCCAAGAAGATCCCGATGAAATATTTTGGTGACCAGATGCCATTGTGCAGCGCTGAACGTCGGTATCAACGGTAAATACCGGGCATCCTGCAAAATGAGTTCACTTCGTGCAATTTTCTCGTTGCTGCTATGTTGTGCAGTATGCAGTTTTTCTTCGTCACGAGTTAAACTAAATTCTACGATGTCATAACGTTGTTCACGCAGGATCGGTAGCAAAAGAGTGAAGTAGTCGGGGCTGATAATATCGTCACTATCAACAAATGCGATGTGAATACCTGTGGCAATGTCTAGCCCACGGTTCCTGGCAATGGCAACTCCCTGATTAGCCTGATGGATAATTTTTACGTTATTGCAGGGTCTTAATTGATAAAAGTTGGCTATTTTTTCATCAGTGTTGTCGGTTGAGCCGTCATTGATAATGATAATTTCAACTTCATCTGTGAGCCCCTGTTGCAGTGATGACAGTGTCGAGATGATAAATTCTGCATTATTGTATGTCGGGATAATAATGCTAAGAAGGTAATCGTTTCTATCATTCATGGGACTGCTCTCTCATTGTGCCAGGAAACAAAATGAAGGCAAAGCAAAGGGCCAACATACTGATTAATGATTCCGCTTTCGAGTACAGCACCATATCGCTTAAACCATAAGCAATGATAGCACCAGCTACGACTAGCATCAGTATATTTTTCTGTTTAAGAGAGATATAGACAGCTGATGTATATAAAATGAGCAGCAATATCACTCCTGTAACGCCTTTCAACGAAAAGGTATCCATCACTTCGTTATGGAGATGAATGTTGGAAAAAAACAACGCACCGCTTAATGAGGGATCGCTTTTTTCCAACTCGGTTAAGACCGCACTTCGTTGTTCAAGTGATTCACCCCATAGCTTGAGCTTTCCTGTTTCCAGACCCGCTTTTTGCATCGCGAATCTTGCTCCAATAGACGAGTTACTGTTATCGCTCTGATAAGCAGTAATATCACTTTTAAATTCAATATAGCGTTGTTCCAGGACTGGTTTCAGTGGAATTAGCGCTGCCAGACTCAGGATAATAAAGCCTGCTAAAGACCCAAATAATACTTTGCGGTTGTGGCGGTAATTCAGCAGCAACAAGACAATGCACAGCACCGGATAGACCAAAATGGCCGCTCTTGTTTGTGTTGAAACAATGGCCAAAGTGGATAATGCAAAATGTATGAAATAAAAAGGAATAACCCAAATACCACGCAGGTTAAGAATTGCCTGAGAGGCCAGAAGCGCAATAAAAGTCAGGGCATACGCCGTGCCTGTTGCGAACTCCAGGCCTAGAGTTACTCTATAGGCGAGAGGGTTAGCACCGCTTGTTGCATAAAGCTGATACCCTGCCCAGCAATAGAGTCCTAACCCCGTTGCGATGGTTACGTATCGTGCAATCCGGCTTTTGCCTGAGGAGATTGTCTGTTGCGAGCAAATTGCTGTAATCATCAAGGCGGCAAAAATTAAATTTTTACCGCCATTTTGGTAAGAGCGATAGGCTGCAGTGAAGGGAGAATTATGTTGTTTAAAGATCGCAACCCAAATGACTTGCATCAGCCCAAATGCAATAAGCGCAAGAGGTAAAAGCCATAAGCTTTTATTTTTTAATAGGTTATTATAATTATTGAAAATCAGAGGCAGTGAAAGTACGGCACTGAAAATGAAGACCTTAATTGCCTGATCCGGATTGATTAGCGCCATCACTAATGACAGCAGACATCCCGCAAAAAACAGGCCGTCTACTACGCGGAAGAAGACATCTTTTCTCTTGCTGCAATGTTGAGAAAGAATTGAGCTATCAAGCATGAGTATACTCTTGAAATATTTATAATATATTTAATTGTTGTAGCGATTTTCGCACGTCGCCTGCTGATATTGAAGTCATTGTGTGATCCTCACTCTTTAGGGCTTGCTGGTGTAACCCATACCCTCCAATCAATCCCGGATCCGTCGGCCCATAAAGCGTCAGATTTGGTCGGTCTAATGCTGCGGTAAGATGGCTTAATCCTGTATCAACAGAAATCACAAATTCCGCATTAGCCAATATCCTGGCTACGCTTTCAAGCGTCATCCTGGGCAGCACCTCAACAAAGCTAAACCCTTCGGCCAGGCGCTTGGCTCTTTCTTCTTCGTGTGGAGCACCCCATGGCAGCTTTATCCGCAGGCCGGTCGCCGCCATGAGCTTAATCAGTTCTCGCCAGTTTGCTTCGGGCCAGTGTTTATCATCCCGGGTTGTTGCATGTAAAAATACAGCATACTTTTCCTCACTACCTTTAAGATTAGTAAGAAAATGCCCTGAAATTGCATAATCGCCCTGCCGATTGGGTTTGGCATAACCCAAACTCCTGGCAAAAAGCTCACGGATACGCTCAACGGCGTGCTGCTGTTTAGCCACGCTGTGTTTTACGTTGTAGAACAGGCTGGCCAGTGGCTCACGCGCGCTGTTCCAGTCCATGCCGTGCTTTATGCCATGCGCCTTACGTGTGACCAGCGCTGCGCTCTTTACCAGCCCCTGAGCGTCGATGATGCAGTCATATTCTCTGGTTTTCAGTGCCTGATAGAATGCGTTGCGTTCGGTACGTGTTTTGGAGGCAAACCAGCTTTTACGCCAGCGGCGGATAGCAACCGGAAACACCTTATCCACGGCGGGATGCCAGCCCGGGATCTGGGCAAAGCCTTCTTCAACAACCCAGTCGAATTTGATACCCGGAATCGCCTGCATCGCGTCCGTCAGCGCAGGAAGGGAATGCAGTACATCGCCCATCGAGGACGTTTTAACCAGAAGTACACGCATCAGTCTTCCTTACTACTGGTGAGCAGTTCGGTTAACGTAATCAGCACGCTATCGGGAGTAATATCGATCAGGCTCTGGTGATACCCTTCGGCTGCATCGCCCTTACGTACTTTATGGTAGCCGCTGATCAGGCGAATGACCTTCGCTTTATGAGAGAGCGGCGGCGTGAAATCAGGGCTGCTTGGGCCATAAAGTGCCACCAGAGGACGGTCGAGTGCGGCGGCAACATGCATCAGGCCAGAGTCATTAGTGACCACGCCCTGGCATGCTGAGAGCAGGATAACGGCCTGTTCAAGCTGGGTATCACCCGCAAGGTTACGGCACCACGCCTGTTGCTCGGTGGACAGGGCCGCCAGAATCTCTTTACCCGCTTCCTTATCTTTGGCCGAGCCGAAAAGAATAACCTGATAGCCAGAATCAATGAGCTTCGCTGCGAGCGCGGCGTAGTGATAATGCGGCCAGCGCTTTGCCGGGCCGAATTCGGCTCCCGGGCAGAAACCGATCATCGGGCGCTGCTGCTCAAGGTTAAAAGCGGCGCAGGCCTGGGCTTTTTCACCCTCATTAACCTGTAATTTAGGCCACAGCAGTGGCTGCGGCAGATCTTTGGCCGACTGCATTACGCCTTTGTCGTAGCCCAATGCGACGTAGCGCTCGACCATCAATGGCCAGGCCTGTTTGTCCAGCTTGCGGCTGTCGTTCAGCAGGCCATAGCGCATCTCGCCCAGCCAGCCGGTGCGGTGGGGGATGTTGGCAAAAAAGGGAACCAGTGCGGATTTGAACGAGTTTGGCAGGACGTAAGCGCGATCGTAGCGCTTATCACGCAGGCTGTGGCCAAGACGACGGCGTTCGCCTATTGCCAGTGCGCCGTGACCAAGCGGCATGGCGATAGCTTCGTTCACTTCCGGCATGCGGGATAACAGCGGACGGCACCACGCGGGTGCCATCACATCGATTATCGCCTGGGGATAACGCGCCTTGAGCGTGCGATAGAGACTTTGCGACATCATCATGTCGCCCACCCATGACGGGCCAATCACCAGAATTTTCATGCGTTCCCTGTGCTGCTTATGCGTCGCGGTTTAACCATTTCATGTATTCCGCCACCCCTTCGGCGACGGTTTTGAACGGCTTGTCATAGCCTGCAGCACGCAGATTGGTTAAGTCTGCTTCGGTATAAGCCTGGTAGCGCCCCTTCAGCTTGTCCGGGAAAGGAATGTATTCGATGCTGCCTTTGCTGTGGAACGCCAGCGCGGCATCTGCCACGGCCTGGAAGGATTCCGCCCGGCCGGTACCGCAGTTGAAAATACCGGAAACACCGTTTTGCCAGAACCACAGGTTAACGGCGGCAACATCACCCACGTAGATGAAATCGCGCTTGAAGCCGTCGCTGCCTTCAAACAGCTTAGGATTTTCACCGTTGTTTAACTGAGTGTTGAGGTGGAATGCCACGCTCGCCATGCTGCCTTTGTGGCCTTCACGTGGTCCGTAGACGTTAAAGTAGCGGAACCCGGTCACCTGAGAGTTAGCCTCAGGCAGGATCTGGCGGACATACTCGTCGAACAGGAACTTGGAGTAGCCGTAAACGTTCAGCGGCTGCTCATATTCGCGGGATTCGATAAAGTCTTTATTGCGACCGCCGTAAGTGGCAGCGGAAGAAGCATACAGGAACGGAATTTCATGCTCGAGGCAGTAGTGCAGGACTTCTTTAGAATACTGATAGTTGTTGTCCATCATGTACTTGCCGTCCCACTCTGTGGTGGACGAGCAGGCACCTTCATGGAAGATAGCGTCGATATCGCCAAACTCTTCCCCGGCCATAATCTGGATAAGGAAGTCTTCTTTATCCATGTAGTCAGCGATATCAAGATCAACCAGGTTAGCAAACTTAGTGCCGTCCTTCAGGTTATCCACCACCAGGATGTCCCGGTAGCCTTGCTCATTCAGGGATTTAATAATATTGCTGCCGATCATGCCGGCGCCGCCAGTAACGATAATCATAAGCTTAACCTTTAAAAAGTGGGGCTTTCAGGCCTTGTGCCTGATGCGCTAATGGCTCTTATCATACCATTACAATTAAAGACCCGCCTAATGAGCGGAAGTTTTTCACCCTCGTGATTTATCCTGCAAAAATCAGATTCCCTGAAGCGTAATCTCGTCTCCTGGTATAGGTTTGGGTAATATGTGCCGAAATTTGCCATGCCTGGAGAATCGCGATGCGCGAAGATTTTTACAAGCAGTTGACCTCCCAGCTCGAGACGGCTCGTGCGGAAGGGTTATTTAAAGAAGAGCGTATTATCACCTCCGCCCAGAATGCGGATATCACCGTTGCCGATGGCAGCCACGTTATCAACTTCTGCGCCAACAACTATTTGGGTCTTGCTAACCATCCGCAGCTGATTGAAGCGGCTAAACAGGGGATGGATAAGCACGGCTTTGGTATGGCTTCGGTGCGCTTTATCTGCGGCACTCAGGACAGCCACAAAGTGCTGGAAGGCAAGCTGGCGGAATTCCTCGGTACGGACGATGCGATTCTTTACTCCTCCTGCTTCGACGCCAACGGCGGCTTGTTTGAAACCCTGCTTGGCCCGGAAGACGCCATCATTTCCGATGCGCTGAACCATGCCTCGATTATCGACGGCGTTCGCCTGTGTAAAGCCCAGCGCTACCGTTATGCCAATAATGACATGCAGGAACTGGAAACTCGCCTGAAAGAGGCGCGTGCTGCCGGGGCTCGTCACGTGATGATCGCCACCGACGGCGTGTTCTCAATGGACGGCGTGATTGCCAACCTGCAGGGCGTATGTGACCTGGCGGACGAATATAATGCGCTGGTGATGGTGGATGATTCTCACGCTGTGGGTTTTGTCGGTGCCAACGGGCGCGGCACGCACGAATATTGCGATGTCATGGACCGCGTTGACATCATCACCGGTACGCTGGGCAAAGCGCTGGGCGGTGCTTCCGGTGGCTACACCGCAGGACGCAAAGAAGTTATTGAATGGCTTCGCCAACGTTCACGCCCTTATCTGTTCTCTAACTCGCTCGCTCCGGCCATTGTTTCCGCCTCTATTAAGGTTCTGGAGATGCTGGCGTCAGGCGAAGAACTGCGTGAGCGCCTGTGGTCGAATGCCCGCCTGTTCCGCGAAAAAATGAGCGCAGCCGGTTTTACGCTTGCCGGTGCCGATCACGCGATCATTCCGGTGATGTTGGGCGAAGCGGTTGTGGCGCAGAACTTTGCGCGTGAGCTGCAAAAAGAAGGTATTTACGTCACCGGTTTCTTCTACCCGGTGGTGCCAAAAGGTCAGGCGCGTATTCGTACCCAAATGTCGGCGGCGCATACCCCTGAGCAAATTGAACGTGCGGTTGATGCGTTTACGCGTATCGGTAAGCAATTAGGCGTTATCGCTTAAGGGAGCGGCCATGAAAGCATTAGCAAAACTGAAGGCGGAAGAAGGCATCTGGATGACGGATGCACCCAAGCCGGAAATGGGTCATAACGATCTGCTGATTAAAATTCGTAAAACGGCGATTTGCGGTACCGACGTACATATCTACAACTGGGACGAATGGTCGCAAAAAACCATCCCTGTCCCTATGGTTGTGGGTCACGAATACGTGGGGGAAGTGGTTGGCATAGGCCAGGAAGTGAAAGGCTTCAAGATTGGTGACCGCGTTTCCGGCGAAGGGCACATCACCTGTGGTCACTGCCGTAACTGCCGCGGCGGTCGTACCCACCTGTGCCGCAACACCACCGGCGTTGGCGTCAACCGCCCTGGCTGTTTTGCTGAGTATTTGGTTATCCCGGCCTTTAATGCGTTCAAAATTCCGGACAATATCTCTGACGATCTGGCTTCTATCTTCGATCCATTCGGCAACGCAGTGCATACCGCGCTTTCGTTCGATCTGGTGGGCGAAGATGTGCTGGTGTCCGGCGCGGGTCCTATCGGGATCATGGCCGCTGCGGTAGCGAAGCACGTTGGTGCTCGTAACGTGGTGATTACCGACGTGAACGAATACCGCCTGGAACTGGCGCGTGAAATGGGTATTACTCGCGCGGTTAACGTCAGCAAAGAAAGCCTGCAGGACGTGATGAGCGAGCTGGGGATGACCGAAGGGTTTGACGTTGGCCTGGAGATGTCCGGCGCACCTCCGGCGTTTCGCACCATGCTGGATACCATGAACCATGGCGGCCGTATTGCCATGCTGGGGATCCCGCCGTCTGATATGTCTATCGACTGGACCAAGGTTATCTTTAAAGGACTGTTTATTAAAGGTATCTACGGGCGAGAGATGTTTGAGACCTGGTACAAGATGGCCGCGCTGATCCAGTCTGGCCTGGATCTGTCTCCTATCATCACCCATCGTTTCTCTATCGATGAGTTCCAGAAAGGCTTTGACGCGATGCGCTCCGGGCAGTCCGGTAAAGTTATCCTGAGCTGGGATTAATCATTAATCCAGAGGGCATCGCGCCCTCTGGTTTTTCAGTCACGCCTGTTTGCCCCAACCCTGCCACTGATGCTGGAGATATTTCACCAGCGCGCTCTCGGCAATACTTTCACTGATGACTTTAAAGTAGGTGGTTGCGTCCACCGGCTCGATAGGCTGTTTCGGTTTACACAGCTTCACGCCACGGAATGGGTTACGAGGCGGCTGTTGTTTGCCCGGCTGCGTATTATTTGGCGTTGAAGTGTCTACCTGTGGTTCATTAAGCAGGCTGCTCGGGCGTACCAGAGTAATGTCCGGCGGAAGGTTATAGACCATCTGCTGGAGGACCCGAACGGTTGATGGGTGTGGATGGCCGATGGCGATTGCCGACCCGGTTTTGCGCGCAAGTTGAATCGCGCGGTTGAACTGAAAGCGAATATCCGCTTCGTTCTGGGTATCGTCGAGAAAGACCTTCCGCTTAATCACTTTTACGCGCGTCCCGGCTGCGGCACGCGTTGCCTGGCTGTTGCCAATGGTCATGCTGTCCAGGAAATAGAGATTGTACTGCTCCAGCGACTGCATCACCTTTTGCATCCCGAACAGGCTGGAGGTCATCGCGCTGCCCATATGGTTATTCATGCCAACGGCATAAGGGACTTTGTTTACCGCGTCGCGAATAATTCTCTCGATCTCGCTGCTGCTCATGTCCGGGCGTAGAGTATCTTTCTCAAGCGGCTGCTTGCTAAGCGGTGCCATCGGCAGGTGGATCAGGACTTCGTGCCCGGCGTTATGCGCTTTGGTGGCCATTTCACGAGCGTGAGGCGCATTGGGCAGCACGGCAACGGAGACGTTAGTCGGCAGTGTCAGCACCTGGTTTTCCTGCTGAGGACGATAGCCAAAGTCATCAATCACTATCGAGAGCTTACCGGCCCATGCGGAGGTTGCCAGCATTAGCCCGCTGGCGGCGGCGAAAAAAACAGTGCGGAACTGAGGCAAAACTTATCTTCCCAACCACGGTTGTGGATTCACTGCCTGGCCCTGGCGACGAATTTCGAAATAGAGTGACGGACGGCCCTGGCCGCCACTGCTACCGACCAGTGCGATAGGCTGCCCGGCGCGCACCTGGGTGCCGACGCTGACCAACGCGCTCTGGTTGTAGCCGTAGAGACTCATATCGCCTTTACCGTGTTCAATAACGACGACAAGGCCATAGCCCTGCAGCCAGTCGGCAAGGATCACGCGTCCGTCGGCAATGGCTTTAACTTCCGTGCCCTCCGGCGCCGCAATAACGATACCTTTCCAACGTAGTTCACCTTGCAGCTGTTCGCCATAACGATGCAGTAACGAACCGCGAGCCGGCCAGTATGCCTGCCCGCGCGGTGACCCGAGGCCGCCGGTTCTCGACATCAGCGAGCGTTCGCTTTCGGTTGGCTTGTAGGTCGTGCCTTTGTTAGAGGCTTCCTGCTGCTTGCTGCGAACCTGCTCGGCTTCGCGCGCCTCACGCTCTGCCCTGGCTTTTGCTGCGGCGGCTGCTCGGGCGATTTGATTCTGCAAGCGCGACTGGTTCTGACGCATTTCGCTCAGCTTCTGCTGATCCTGCTGAATCGAGGATTCGAGGCCTGCGAGGGTTTTTTTGCGTTCGTTACGGGCGCTTTCCAGCTTGGCCTGCTGTGCCTGCTGCTCGTAGAGCAGCGTTTGCTGTTCACTCTGCTTACTTTCCAGCTCGGATTTCTGCTGTGCGGCTTCAGCTTTGGTCTGCTTTAGCTCTTCGATTGTCTGCTGGCGAGCAGCGTTAAGATAGCCAAAATAAGCCTGCAGGCGCTGGCCTCGCTGGCTTTCTTCTCCGCTGAGAATTAACTGAATACCGGTATGCTGACCCTGGCGAAACGCCGCATCCAGCTGAGCGGCCAGATTACGTTCCTGGGTTGCCTGCTGTTTTTGCAGTTTGGCGAGAGAGTTATTCAGGGTTGCGATTTGATTGTTTAAATCTGCGAGGGTGTTCTGGGTTTCACGCAGCTTACGGCTGGCCGCAGAAATAGCTTCTTCCTGCGCTTTTAGCTGAGCGAGTAAAACGGATCGCTGCTGCTGCTGCTGGCGCACGGCTCGCTCTTTGGCGGCGATATCCTGCTGGATAGACTGCAGCTGCTGTTTGTCATCGGCGTGGCTGGAAAAAGAGCATAACAAGACGCCAGCGCTTAACACGCTGGCGTAAATAACGGGCTTCACAGCCCATGTCTTTGAAAAAATCGCCTTTCCCCTCATGGGGAGGGATTATTCCACGATGAACAGCGGCTTGCCAGTCATCTCTTGCGGGATTTCCATGCCCATCAGGCTCAGCATGGTTGGCGCGATGTCGGACAGCTTGCCGCCTTCGACCGCTTTCAGATTTTTCTTGCCGATATAAATCAGAGGAACCGGCAGGCTGGTGTGCGCGGTATGTGCCTGGCCGGTAGCCGGGTCGCGCATTTGTTCTGCGTTGCCGTGATCTGCGGTAATCAGCAGTTGACCGTCAACGGCCTCAACGGCTTTAACCACCTGAGCCACGCAATTATCCAGCGCTTCAACGGCAGAAATAGCGGCATCATAAATGCCGGTATGACCGACCATGTCGCCGTTCGGGTAGTTACAGATGATGGTGTCGTATTTACCGCTGTTGATGGCGCTGAGAAGCTTGTCGGTCAGCTCTGCGGAGCTCATTTCTGGCTGCAGATCGTAAGTGGCTACTTTTGGCGAATTCACCAGCACGCGGTCTTCACCAGCGAAAGGCTCTTCAACCCCGCCGTTGTAGAAGAAGGTAACGTGAGCGTATTTTTCTGTTTCGGAGATGCGTAGCTGGGTTTTGTTGTGTTTCGCCATCCACTCGCCGAAGGTATTCGTCAGTGAAGCTGGTGGGTACGCGCAGGCTGTTTTAATGTCTGCGGCATATTCGGTCAGCATCACGAAGTCGCCAAACTTCACCACTTTTTTACGGCTGAAACCGTCGAAATCGGTATTAACAAAGGCGCGGGTGATCTGGCGGGCACGGTCGGCACGGAAGTTCATGAAGATCAGCGCATCGCCGTCGTTCATAGTGGACTCGGCTTCACCTGTAGCGCGGATCACCGTAGGTTTAACAAACTCATCGTTTTCATCGCGGGCGTAAGCGGCTGCCAGACCGGCAGCGGCATTGTCTGCCTGGAATTCACCTTTGGCCTGAGTCATCAGGTCGTAGGCGAGCTCAACGCGATCCCAGCGGTTGTCACGGTCCATCGCGTAGTAACGGCCAATCAGGGTGGCTACGCGGCCTTTGCCCAGCTCAGCGAACTTGTCGGAGAATTTCTTCAGGGAGGATTCGGCGCTGCGCGGCGGCGTGTCGCGGCCGTCAAGGAAAGCGTGCAGATAGATGGCTTCAGCACCGCGTTCAGCGGCCAGTTCGATCATCGCCAGAATATGTTCTTCATGGCTGTGAACGCCGCCAGGAGAAACCAGGCCCATGATATGTACTGCTTTCCCGGCGGCAACCGCTTTGTCTACCGCGCCGGTCAGCACCGGGTTAGCAAAGAAAGTACGTTCTTTAATTTCAACGTCCAGGCGAGTCAAGTCCTGGTAGACGATGCGGCCGGCGCCAAGGTTGACGTGGCCCACTTCAGAGTTACCCATTTGACCGTCCGGCAGGCCAACTTCCAGGCCAGATGCGTTGATCAGGGTATGTGGACGCTGGGCCCACAGGTTATCCATTACCGGAGTTTTCGCGTTAAGGATGGCGTTATCCTGCTGCTCTTCGCGGTGGCCGTAGCCATCCAGAATCACCAGCACCATAGGTTTTTTAGTAACCGACATTGCAACAACCTCTGAGTCTAAGACAAAATTTGCGTAATTTTACTACAGGCACTCCCGGTGAATAGCCGCAGAAGATCAAAGAAAGGGGCTGGAGGGCGATCGGATTACATCAGTCTGGTTCTTTTTTTTCGTAACAGCCCGCAGAATCCACATAACATTATTCAGACTGGCTGTAATTGCCACAACGCGAAGGTATACTCCCCACCTGGTTTTCTCATCATTACTTAGTCGGGAGTTATTACCCCCCATGCAAGAAATTATGCAATTCGTTGGTCGTCATCCCATACTTAGTCTGGCGTGGGTTGGTCTGCTGGCAGCGGTACTTTTCATGACCTTTAAAGGCCTGGCCTCCAAAGTCAAAGTGGTAACCCGCGGTGAAGCCACTCGCTTAATTAACAAAGAAGACGCGGTGGTTGTCGATGTGCGCCAGCGTGACGATTTCCGTAAAGGCCACATTGCGAATTCACTGAACGTGCTGCCAACCGAAATCAAAAGCGGCAATTTTGGTGAGCTTGAAAAACACAAAGCGAAGCCCATTATTGTGGTATGCGCTAACGGTGTTTCTTCACAAGAATCAGCGGCTTTGTTGCACAAAGCTGGCTTCGAGCAAGTCTCGCTGTTAAAAGAAGGTATTGCTGGCTGGAGCGGGGAAAACCTGCCACTGGTTCGCGGTAAATAATCTGGAAAAGACTGAGGTAAACCATGGCGAACATTGAGATCTATACCAAAGCGACCTGCCCTTTTTGCCACCGTGCAAAAGCCCTGCTGAATGAAAAAGGCGTGGCGTTCCAGGAGTTGCCTATTGATGGCGACGCCGCTAAGCGGGAAGAGATGATCAAACGCAGTGGCCGCACCACGGTACCGCAGATTTTTATTGACGCACAGCACATTGGCGGTTGCGATGACTTGTACGCACTGGACGCGCGTGGTGGACTCGATCCCCTGCTGAGCTAGTGTGGTTTGTCTGCCGTGTATCGCAGAGTAAGGACGTTTAAATTTAAGGGTTAACAATGTCAGAACAAAACAATACAGAAATGGGTTTCCAGATTCAGCGTGTTTACACCAAGGATGTCTCTTTCGAAGCACCTAACGCGCCGCACGTTTTCCAGAAAGACTGGCAGCCAGAAGTTAAACTGGATCTGGATACTGCATCCAGCCAGCTGGCTGACAATATCTACGAAGTTGTACTGCGCGTAACCGTCACCGCCAGCCTGGGCGAAGACACTGCTTTCCTGTGTGAAGTTCAGCAGGCGGGTATCTTCTCCGTGGACGGTATCGAAGGCTCGCAGCTGGCACATTGCCTGGGTGCATACTGCCCGAACATTCTGTTCCCGTATGCGCGTGAATGTATCACTAGCCTGGTTTCTCGCGGCACTTTCCCGCAGCTGAACCTTGCACCGGTTAACTTCGATGCGTTGTTCATGAACTATCTGCAGCAGCAAGCTGGCGAAGGTGCTGAAAACCATCAGGATGCCTGATGAACAGCCTTAATGCTTCAATGACTGTTATCGGTGCCGGCTCTTACGGCACCGCTCTCGCTATCACCCTTGCGAGAAATGGCCACCACGTTGTGCTGTGGGGCCATGATGCCAAACATATCGCTACGCTGCAGGCCGATCGCTGCAACGTGGCTTTCCTGCCCGACGTTCCTTTTCCCGACACGCTGCATCTCGAGAGTGATTTAGCCGTCGCACTTGCCGCCAGCCGCAATATTCTGGTGGTCGTGCCGAGCCATGTGTTCGGGCAAGTGTTACGTCAAATCAAGCCGCTGATGCGCCCGGATGCACGTATTGTGTGGGCGACAAAAGGGTTGGAAGCTGAAACGGGTCGATTGCTGCAGGACGTTGCCCGCGAAGCGCTGGGTGATGATGTTCCCCTGGCGGTTATTTCCGGCCCGACCTTTGCGAAAGAGCTGGCTGCCGGTTTACCAACCGCAATTGCGCTTGCGGCGACCGACGACCAGTTTGCAGAGGATCTCCAGCACCTGCTGCACTGCGGCAAAAGCTTCCGCGTCTACAGCAATCCCGATTTCATCGGCGTTCAGCTTGGCGGAGCGGTTAAAAACGTCATCGCTATTGGGGCCGGGATGTCGGATGGCATCGGGTTTGGCGCCAATGCACGTACCGCGCTTATCACCCGTGGTCTTGCAGAGATGACGCGTCTGGGCAGTGCGCTCGGTGCTTCGCCTGAAACCTTTATGGGGATGGCTGGCCTGGGCGATCTGGTGCTGACCTGTACCGACAACCAATCCCGTAACCGTCGCTTCGGCATGATGCTTGGCCAGGGAATGGATGTGGATGGCGCACAGCAGAAGATTGGCCAGGTGGTTGAAGGCTATCGCAATACCAAAGAAGTTCGCGAGCTGGCGGCTCGAGTAGGCGTCGAAATGCCAATAACCGAGGAAATTTATCAGGTATTGTATTGCGGAAAAAATGCGCGCGAGGCAGCATTAACGTTGCTTGGTCGTACTCGTAAGGATGAACGAAGCGGCAATTGAGGGATCGCTTAATACACCGCAATAACTGAAACGTCCCGACCCTGGTGTCGGGCGTTGTTTTTCTGTCTGGAGAGAACAATGTCGTCTGAAGAACTGGATTTGGTGTGGAGCAATATTAAAGCCGAAGCGCGAGCGCTTGCGGATTGTGAACCCATGTTGGCCAGTTTTTATCATGCGACGCTCCTCAAGCACGATAACCTTGGTAACGCGCTCAGCTACATGCTGGCCAATAAGTTAGCTTCGCCGATTATGCCGGCTATCGCGATTCGCGAGGTTGTCGAAGAAGCCTACGCAGCCGATCCGCAGATGATTGCTTCCGCGGCTTGTGACATTCAGGCTGTTCGCACCCGTGACCCGGCGGTAGACAAGTATTCAACGCCGCTGCTTTATCTCAAAGGTTTTCACGCGCTCCAGGCATATCGAATTGGCCACTGGCTCTGGCTGCAAGGGCGACAGGCGCTGGCTATCTTCCTGCAGAATCAGGTCTCAGTTTCTTTCCAGGTAGACATTCACCCGGCGGCGAAAATCGGCTGCGGGATCATGCTGGATCACGCCACGGGGATTGTGATCGGTGAGACTGCGGTCGTCGAAAACGATGTTTCTATTCTGCAGTCGGTCACGCTGGGCGGTACCGGTAAAACCAGTGGCGATCGCCATCCGAAGATCCGCGAAGGCGTGATGATTGGCGCTGGCGCAAAAATCCTTGGCAATATAGAGGTCGGAACCGGCGCAAAAATTGGCGCAGGCTCAGTTGTGCTACAGCCTGTTCCGCCGCATACCACTGCTGCTGGCGTACCGGCTCGCATTGTGGGCACGCCAGGTAGCGACAAACCGGCGATGGATATGGATCAGCACTTCAACGGCGCGGGCTTTGAGTACGGCGACGGCATTTAGCTTCTGAGCACGGCGCCCTGATACCCCAACTGGCGCCAGGCCTCATACACCACCACGGACACCGAGTTAGAGAGGTTCATGCTGCGGCTGTCCGGCATCATTGGGATGCGAATCTTCTGTTCCGCCGGCATCGCATTCAGGATCTCAGGGGGCAACCCACGCGTTTCCGGCCCGAACATCAAATAATCCCCTGCCTGATAGCTCACCGCGCTGTGGGCCGGCGTTCCCTTGGTCGTTAAGGCAAACAGGCGTTGAGGCTTTTCGGCCTCTAAAAATGCATTGTAGTCACGATGGCGCAGCACGGTCGTAAACTCGTGGTAGTCCAGCCCGGCGCGTCGCAGGCGCTTATCGTCCCAGGGAAAGCCCATCGGCTCAATGATGTGCAACCGGAAACCGGTATTGGCGCACAGGCGGATAATGTTCCCGGTATTGGGCGGAATTTCTGGCTCAAACAAAACGATATTTAACATACAACCCCCATCGACTAGGGGGCGAAGAATAGCAAAATTGCGGCTAAGCAGAAATGAAAACAGGCTCCGTAGAGCCTGCTTGTTAGCGGTGATAAAGCGGTAGCCAGAGCGTCAGGCGCAGACCACCCAGCGGGCTGTCGTCAGCTTTTACCCAGCCACGATGCTGCTGTACGGCGGTTTCCACGATAGCCAGACCGAGACCTGTACCTCCCGACTCGCGATCGCGAGCTTCATCTGTACGATAGAACGGGCGGAAAATCTGCTCTCTGTCTTCCGGACTGACACCCGGGCCGTCATCGTCAACGGTGACGGTAATGCCTTGATTATCGACTGAGAAATTCACAGCTATCTTGGTGTGGGAATAACGCAGGGCGTTACGAACAATGTTCTCCAGCGCGCTTTCCAGCGCATTCGGGTTACCGTACATCAGCCACGGTCCCGGCGGGTAGGTGATCTCCAGCGACTTGCCCACCTGCTCGGCTTCGAAGGCGGCGTTATCCAGCATCTCAGTCCAGATTTGATTAGCCTTCATGGTCTCGCTAACCAGCGCATTTTTTTGCTGGTTACGCGACATGACAAGCAGGTCATTAATCATCCCGTCCAGGCGCTGGGCTTCCGTTTCAATGCGTGCCAGCTCTTTGCTCTCACCGCTTCGGCGGCGCAGCAGCGCGGTACCAAGCTGCAGGCGGGTCAGCGGAGTGCGGAGTTCATGAGAGATATCAGACAGCAATCTTTGCTGCGCCGTCATCATTCTTTCCAGCGCCGTCACCATTTGGTTAAAGCTTGCGCCCGCGGCCTGGAATTCCTGTGGCCCAGCCTCGAGTTCCGGATGTTGACGCAGGTTGCCCTGGGCTACTTCATCTGCTGCGTTTTTCAGCTTACGAGCCGGTTTGGCGAGGCTCCATGCAAGCCAGAGCAACAGCGGGGAACTCACCAGCATGGTGACAATCAGTAGCAGCAAAGGGCGGTCGAACAGCAGGTTAATGAAGTCAGATTGCGAGCTGCTGGCCGGGCGAATCAGGTAAAGTTGGTAGTTATCTTCGCCATCTCGCACCGAAAAAGGCCCAACTAGCTCAACCCGGCCATATTTCTTTTTCTGAGGATGATCGGCATTATCGGACTGGCCGATAAAGTTGCGGATGATCTGCATTTCGTTGCGTTGGGCGCCAATGACGCGCCCTTCGCTGGTGACCAGCAGCAGACGCTGGCCAGGAGGTGCCCATTTGTCGATGGCGCGGAACAGGCGCCGCCACCACATCAAATCATTCGGTGGATCGGTTGCCAGCTCCGCTTCGACGTGTTGCTCAATCATGTAGCCCTGACGTTGCTCATTTTCCATCAGCTCGGTCATCTGGCGTGAATCCAGCTTCGGCAGCATTAAAACTAACATCAGTACCAGAGCTAGCGTCAGCCAGAAGATGGCAAAAATTCGCGCGGTAAGGCTACTTATCATGAAGCGGAAACCATCAGATAGCCGCGGCCACGCAAGGTTTTAAACCACGGATGGCCGTCTTTACGATCCGGCAATTTACGACGCAGATTGGAAATATGCATGTCGATTGCACGATCGAACGGCGTTAAGCGTTTACCCAAAACTTCCTGGCTCAGATGTTCACGTGAAACCACCTGACCCAGATGCTGGGCAAGGAGATAAAGCAGCGTGAATTCGGTGCCGGTTAAGTCCAGGGCCTGCCCGTCAAAGCTGGCTTCCTGGCGGCCCGGATTGAGGCTCAGCCCGTCGACTTCTACCGTCGGCGAACTGCTGTCGCTGTTCTGTTGCTGCTCGCTCCAGTGTGAACGACGCAGGATGGCGCGAATACGGGCGACAAGCTCGCGGTCGTTGAAGGGTTTTGGCAAATAGTCATCGGCACCCAGCTCAAGGCCGAGCACGCGATCGAGTTCGCTACCGCGAGCGGTAAGCATAATGACAGGTGTCTGGTGTGTCTGGCGAAGCTCTTTCAAAGTATCAATGCCGTTTTTCTTTGGCATCATTACGTCGAGCAATAACAGGTCGATGCTGTCGTCCAGAAGCGTCAACGCTTGCTCACCATCGTGAGCAACAATCACGTCAAAACCTTCCATGTCGAGCAATTCCTTTAGCAGGGAAGTCAGCTCTCGGTCATCATCAACTAACAGGATTTTATTCATTGTGAAATTACCTCCGAGGCAGAAATTACGTCATCAAGGCGCGCTAATCCATGACTTTACGTTGTTTTACACCCCCTGACGCTAGTTTGCAGCGGGAATCGTAGACTGGCTCTCGTTGAATCGCAGCACACACAGATTTTGGGAGCAAGTGATGCGCAATGTTACCGCTGTCGTCATGGCCTCAACGCTGGCGTTTACCTCGTTAGCCAGCCAGGCCACTGATTTGCCGACCGGCGTTAACTGGCCACAAAGCGACAATCTGGCAAAACGAAACAACGGTCAGAATCATATGTTTGACGGCATAAGTTTGACTGAGCAACAACGCCAACAGATGCGAGATCTTATGCACCGGGCAAGGCATGATAGCCCACCCGTTAATGTTAGCGAAATGGAGATCATGCATCGCCTGGTCACCGCAGATAAATTTGATGAAGTGGCAGTGAAAGCTCAGGCTGAAAAAATGGCACAAGAACAGGTTGCCCGCCAGGTTGAAATGGCAAAAGTACGCAACCAAATGTACCACTTACTCAGTCCGGAGCAGCAAGCCGCTTTGAATGAGAAACACCAGCAGCGCATGGATAATCTCCGTGAACTGTCTGAACTGCAGCAGGGCGTTTCGCTGCAGGCCATGAGTAGTAGCAGTACCCGTAGTAACCAGTAACAAACCCTGTTTTCCTTGCCATAGACACCATCCCTGTCTTCCCCGCCTACCAAGGCGGGTTTTTTTTGCCCGACGCTCAGGGCGGATCCGCTATACTAGCGGCATTCACCTGCGGGAGCCCCCATGAATCAACAATATGGGCAGCTGGTTAGTCGGGCTGCAATTGCAGCGACCGTCATGGCGTCGCTGTTGCTGTTAATTAAAATTTTCGCCTGGTGGTATACCGGTTCGGTCAGTATCCTGGCCGCGCTGGTGGATTCACTGGTTGATATTGCCGCTTCATTAACGAATCTGCTGGTGGTGCGTTATTCGCTTCAGCCCGCGGATGAAGAGCATACGTTCGGTCACGGTAAGGCTGAGTCGCTGGCCGCCCTCGCACAAAGCATGTTTATCTCAGGTTCTGCACTGTTCCTGTTTTTGACCGGCATTCAGCACCTGGCCGAACCCACGCCGATGAAAGATCCTGGTATTGGCGTTGCGGTCACGATTGTGGCACTGATAAGCACCTTAATTCTGGTGACTTTCCAGCGCTGGGTGGTGCGAAAAACTCAAAGCCAGGCCGTCCGGGCCGATATGCTTCATTATCAGTCTGATGTTATGATGAATGGTGCAATTCTTATTGCGTTGGCCTTATCCTGGTACGGCTGGCATCGTGCGGATTCGCTGTTTGCTTTGGGTATTGGCGTGTACATTTTGTATAGCGCGCTGCAAATGGGTTATGAAGCCGTGCAATCGCTGCTTGATCGGGCGTTACCAGACGAGGAACGTCAGGCTATTATTGATATCGTGAATGCGTGGCCCGGCGTCAGAGGGGCCCACGATCTTCGAACGCGGCAGTCAGGGCCGACCCGCTTTATACAGCTTCATATTGAGATGGAAGATAATTTGCCGCTGGTTCAGGCGCACGTTGTGGCTGAACAGGTGGAACAGGCAATCTTGCATCGTTTTCCCGGATCGGATGTGATTATCCACCAGGATCCTTGCTCTGTGGTTCCAGCGGGACGACAGGGGCATTTCGAGCTTTAGTTTTACGTTGGAAAGTTGGCGCTGATTGGCAGTTTTTGCATAATGTACCGCCATTTGGCCTGACCTGAATCAATTCAGCTGGAAGCCGTTGTTATACTATTTGGGCAGCGTCGAAGCTTCGGATTGCCCGCAGCGTTTTCCGGCAACAGGATTAATTTTGCTTTCAAAGTTCAGAGGTAGTCATGATCAAAAAAATTGGTGTGTTGACGAGTGGCGGTGATGCGCCGGGCATGAACGCGGCGATCCGCGGTGTGGTGCGCGCAGCGCTGTCAGAAGGTCTGGAAGTCATGGGTGTCTATGATGGCTACCTGGGTCTGTACGAAGATCGCATGGTGCAGCTGGACCGCTATAGCGTGTCCGACATGATTAACCGTGGCGGTACATTCCTGGGTTCCGCTCGCTTCCCTGAGTTCCGCGATGAAAATGTTCGCGCCGTGGCTATCGAAAACCTGAAAAAACGCGGCATTGACGCGCTGGTGGTTATCGGCGGCGACGGTTCTTACATGGGGGCAATGCGCCTGACCGAAATGGGCTTCCCTTGCATCGGTCTGCCGGGCACCATCGATAACGATATCAAAGGCACCGACTACACCATCGGTTACTTCACCGCGCTGGAAACCGTGGTTGAAGCGATTGACCGCCTGCGTGATACCTCCTCTTCACACCAGCGTATCTCCATCGTTGAAGTGATGGGGCGTTACTGCGGTGACCTGACCCTGGCTGCGGCTATCGCCGGCGGCTGTGAGTTTGTGGTTCTGCCGGAAGTTGAATTCAGCCGCGAAGATCTGGTGGCAGAAATTAAAGCCGGGATCGCCAAAGGTAAAAAACACGCCATTGTTGCCATTACCGAGCACATTTGCGATGTCGACGAACTGGCTAAATATATTGAAACCGAAACCAAGCGCGAAACCCGTGCTACCGTTCTGGGCCATATCCAGCGCGGCGGTTCTCCGGTAGCGTATGACCGTATCCTGGCGTCCCGCATGGGCTCTTATTCCATCGAACTGCTGCTGCAGGGCTTTGGTGGCCGCTGCGTCGGCATCCAGAACGAAAAACTGGTTCACCATGACATCATCGACGCGATTGAGAACATGAAGCGTCCGTTTAAAGGTGACTGGCTGGATTGCGCTAAAAAGCTCTATTAAGTCGAGCTGCTATCAGCGAAAACCGGGCATTGCCCGGTTTTTTATTGCCTGTTATATCGCCAAAAGTTATAGCCAATCTTTTTTTATTCTTTAATCCTTGAAATAGTTTCTGGCACGCTGGCTGCATCAAACTTCATAGAGAGAGCGAGCGATGAACAAGTGGGGCGTGGGTTTAACATTACTTTTGGCTTCTGGTGGCGTACTGGCGAAGGATATTCAGTTACTCAACGTGTCTTACGATCCGACTCGTGAACTGTATGAAGAGTACAACAAAGCGTTCAGCGCTCACTGGCAGCAGCAGACCGGTGATACGGTCACCGTACGCCAGTCTCACGGTGGGTCCGGGAAACAGGCAACCTCGGTCATCAACGGTATTGAAGCCGATGTCGTGACCCTGGCTCTGGCCTATGACGTTGATGCCATTGCCGAACGCGGACGCATTGATAAAAACTGGATCAAGCGCCTGCCGGATAACTCCGCGCCATACACTTCCACCATCGTGTTCCTGGTGCGTAAAGGCAACCCTAAACAGATTCATGACTGGAACGACCTGATTAAACCCGGCGTTTCCGTCATCACGCCAAACCCGAAAAGCTCCGGCGGTGCGCGCTGGAACTACTTAGCCGCATGGGGCTATGCGCTGCACCACAACAATAACGATCAGGCGAAAGCGCAGGACTTCGTTAAAGCATTATTCAAGAACGTAGAGGTGCTGGACTCCGGTGCCCGCGGCTCGACTAACACCTTCGTTGAACGCGGCATTGGCGATGTGCTGATTGCGTGGGAAAACGAGGCCTTACTGGCTACCAACGAGCTGGGCAAAAACAAATTCGAGATTGTGACCCCGAGCGAATCTATTCTTGCAGAACCGACCGTGTCGGTCGTGGATAAAGTTGTTGAGAAGAAAGGGACTCAGGCGGTGGCAGAAGCTTACCTGAAGTATCTCTACTCGCCAGAAGGCCAGGAGATTGCGGCGAAGAACTACTATCGCCCGCGTAACCCTGACGTTGCTAAAAAGTATGAAAAAGAGTTCCCGAAACTGAAGCTCTACACCATTGATGAAGAGTTTGGCGGCTGGGCGAAGGCGCAGAAGGACCACTTCTCTAACGGCGGTAGCTTCGACCAAATCAGCAAGCGTTAATCTTAAGTGGCCCCGAGGGGCCATTTAAGTCCGAAGTGGCCCCTTGGGGCCATTTTTGTTTCCGCTGTCTGACATTTACTCGCTGAATATCTTCCCGTAGAGTGCTGAAAAACTCTACAGGAGACAGGTATGTCGCTCTGGTTTTCAGATCCCCTCATCCTGCCCGGCATTATTATTCTCATCACCATTATTCTTTGGGCCACTTCTGCGCTGCCGGAATACCTGACCGCGCTGTTATTTTTTGCCGCAGCGATGGTGGCGAAGATAGCCCCGGCCGAGGTGATTTTTAGCGGCTTTGCCTCGTCGGCCTTCTGGCTGGTGTTCAGCGGTTTTGTTCTGGGCATCGCTATTCGCAAAACGGGTCTGGCCGATCGTGTGGCTCGAGCGCTTTCCGCAAGGCTGACGAATTCCTGGCTGCATATGGTCGGCAGCGTCGTGTTACTAAGTTATGCCCTGGCTTTTGTTATGCCTTCGAACATGGGGCGCATTGCGCTGCTGATGCCGATTGTTGCGGCGATGGCGCAAAGAGCGTCCATCGGCGAAGGCACTCGAGCCTGGTACGGTTTGGCGCTGGCCGTGGGATTTGGCACTTTCCAGCTCTCGGCCACGATTTTACCCGCCAACGTACCGAATCTGGTGATGAGCGGGGCGGCTGAAGGGTCTTATGGCCTGCATCTTAACTATCTGCCTTATCTGATGCTGCACACCCCGGTGCTCGGCATTCTGAAAGGGATTGTGCTGATAGGCCTGATTTCCTGGCTATTTCCCGGCAAGCCTTTGCCGCCTGAGCAAATGGCCAGCTCAGCGCCGATGAGCGCCGAAGAAAAGCGGCTGGCGTGGCTGCTGGTTGCCGTGCTGGGACTGTGGGTGACTGAAAGCTGGCACGGGATTGGTCCTGCGTGGATAGGCCTTATCGCCGCCTGCATAACGCTGTTGCCGCGCGTTGGATTTATCACCGGGGAGGAGTTTGCCAGCGGCGTGAATGTACGTACCTGTTTTTACGTGGCGGGGATTCTGGCTCTGGCAACGACCGTGACTCATATTGGGCTGGGCGCTATGGTGGGCGAGAAGCTAATGGCTATTATGCCGCTGGACGCCAGCAGGCCCTTTACCAGCTTTGCCGCGCTGACCGGCATCACCAGCCTGCTCAACTTTATCGTCACCGCGAATGGCGTGCCCGCGCTTTATACCACCTTTGCGGAGAGCTTCTCGCAGGCGACGGGATTCCCACTTTTGTCAGTGATTATGATTCAGGTGCTCGGTTATTCAACGCCGCTGCTGCCGTATATGGCTTCACCGATTGTGGTGGCGATGGGGCTGGGGAAAGTTCCCGCCAAAGAGGGATTGAAGCTTTGCCTGGCGCTGGCCTTGGTGACGTTCTTGATTCTGCTGCCGCTGGATTATGGCTGGTTCCAGTTGCTGCACAAACTCTAAAAAAAACGGCTCCGCTTGCCGGAGCCGTTCATCAATATTATTCGCGTAATTACGCTTTTTTCGCTTCAGCTGCTGCTTTAACGATAACCGCGAAAGCGTCCGCTTTCAGGGATGCACCGCCAACCAGCGCGCCGTCGATGTCCGGCTGAGCAAACAGCTCTGCTGCGTTTTTATCGTTAACGGAACCGCCGTACTGGATGATCACTTGCTCAGCCACTTTCGCGTCTGCTTTAGCAATGTGGTCACGGATAAATTTGTGTACTGCCTGAGCCTGAGCTGGGGTTGCAGATTTACCGGTACCGATAGCCCAAATTGGTTCGTAAGCGATAACCGCGCCTTCGAAAGCTGCTGCGCCCTGAGTTTTCAGCACGGCGTCAATCTGGCGGGCGCAAACTTCTTCGGTTTTGCCCGCTTCGTTTTCCGCTTCGCTTTCACCGATGCACAGTACTGGCACCAGGCCTGCAGCTTTCAGCACGGCGAATTTTTTGGCGATGAACTCGTCGGACTCAGCGTGATAGGTACGACGCTCAGAGTGGCCAATGATGATGTATTTAGCACCGATATCTTTCAGCATGTCTGCAGAAACTTCACCGGTGAACGCGCCGGACAGGTTAACGTCTACGTTCTGCGCGCCAAGAATGATGTGGCTACCGGAAGCAGCGTGTTTGGCCAGGTCCAGGTACATGGTTGGTGGGGCGATGGCAACGCCGCAGCCGTCCACGCCAGACAGCTCTTTACGCAGGTTAGCGATAAGCTCGTTAACCATATGTTTGCTGCCGTTCAGTTTCCAGTTACCCATCACTAAAGGATGTCGCATTTTAATTCTCCACGCGGTAAGCAATAAAAAGAATCACTGCCCGTTGGGCAGCTTGGTCTGTGAAACAGTATAGAGAGTCAGCGGGTGAAAGGCTTTGCTTTTTGTCATTTATTCGCCGCTGTTTAACGTCTCGGATAGCGTTAGCTTAATCGGTTCAACGGCGAAAGTTAGCCCTTTTTCGCCGTTATCTGCCACCACATAGCGAATGGCACCGTCGTTCTGGGCGAAATAGCGTTTATTTTTTCCATCGCTGAGTAATTTGGTCAGCTTCTGCTGGCTTTGCGCTTTTGAAAGCGTTGGCGTGAAGCTGCGGATAATCGCGGCCATATACTCCAGCGCCTTGCCGCGGGCGGCTTTTTGCTCCGGTCCTTGAATGGGCAGCCAGGTTATCTGCATCGACTTAATTTTTAAGGTACCGAGTTCCAGCGCCGTAGAAGCGTAAAGATTTTCGTTGATCTTGGTGGCGGCGCGGGTCAGGTTAGCTTTGTCGCGGCTTTTCTCCACTGCGCGGAATTCATTCAGAGGCAGCGACGGATTATCGATATCAAACCTTCCGCGAAACTGGGTAATGGTCAGATCGAAAGTCGGTGCACCTGGCAGCAGGTAAGGGGCGGCAGGAAGCTGAGAAGCTGTATCTGACGTAGGGTCTGCCCGACTCACCGCCAGAGGCAGCGCCAGCAGCACAAGGGCAGGCAGCAGGTATTTCATCGACACACTTCTCCTGATTTGTTCATCATCCCGATTAAATCGGCAATCCGTTGGCTTGTCAAAACGGGCGGTGACCAGGGTACACTACGCCGCGAGAAAATAATAAGGACCTTACCCATGACCATACAGCAATGGTTGTTCTCTTTTAAAGGGCGTATTGGACGCCGTGACTTTTGGATCTGGATCGGCGCGTGGATAGTCGGGCTGATTATTCTGTTTACCCTGGCCGGGGCAGAAATCCTGCCTTACTCCACGGCGGGCTTCTTCCTCACCGGCTCGTTGATTCCCACCGCCGCAGTGATTGTGAAGCGCCTGCACGACAGGGATAAAAAAGGCTGGTGGGCGTTGCTGTTCATTCCGGCATGGCTGCTGGTGGCGGGGAACTGGGAAACTTTTGGCACGCTGTGGCAGTGGGGATTAGGGCGTTTTATCCCGACGCTTATCTTCGTCATGGTGTTGATGGACCTGGGTGCGTTTGTTGGCACCCAGGGAGAAAACCGCTTCGGGAAAGAGACCAGCGAAGTTAAATTTCGCTAACTTACCAGTAATGCTCGGCGGTCATATGGCCAGGTCTGCGGCGCAGATGTTTGGCCATCTGCCGGGTATCTTTCAGCAATTGCTGGGTATCACGCACCATTTGCGGGTTCCCGCATAGCATCACATGGCTGGTTTCAATATCCATCGCTAAGCCTACAGCCGCCTCAAGCTCGCCGCTTTCAATTAACGCCGGAACGCGCCCGGTAAGCGAACCTGGAACGGTTTCACGACTGACCACGGTTTGAATACGCAGTTTCCCCTGATAGCGTTCCTGTAACTCAAGCATGAGCGGGAGATAGCTTAAGTCGCTGGCGTAGCGCACCGCGTGAAGCAGAACGATATTGTCAAAGCGCTCAAGATCTTTGCCTTCCTGCAGGATAGACAGATAAGGCCCCAACGCGGTACCGGTCGCCAGCATCCAGAGCGTCTTGCATTCGGGGATTTCTTCCAGCACGAAGAACCCGGCCGCCTCGCTGACCAGCTGCACTTCATCACCAGGCTGAAGGGCATGCAGGCGAGGGCTGAGTTTGCCTTCGGGAACGGTAACCAGATAGAACTCAAGATCGGGATTACTCGGGGCGTTAACGTAGGAGTAGGCGCGCTGAACGCGTTCGCCGTCTATCTCAAGCCCAAGCTTGGTAAATTGCCCGGCGGTAAACGCATTTACCGGCGCGTGAACCGTCAGGCTGAAGAGAGAATCGGTCCAGTTTTGAACCCTGGTGACTTTACCTGTAACCCACTCCGCCATGTTGCACTCCCGTCGTTACTTTTTTTCTATCTTCTCCAGAATGTGGTGGCATTTCCAGCCCAAACGAGCCGGAAAGCTCTAACCAACAAACGAGAAACGTTACAGAATATGCTTCTGCACTTCGGTATCTTTACGATCCAGATAGTGAATGGACTGGATGCGGCGAATGGTCCGGGATTTGCCGCGAATCAGCAGCGTTTCCGTGGTGGCCATGTTGCCCTTACGGGTGATGCCTTCCAGCAAATCGCCTTTGGTGATGCCTGTGGCGGAGAAAATAACGTTGTCGTTACGCGCCATTTCATCAAGCTTTAACACCAGCCCGGCCTCGATGCCCATTGCTTTGCAGCGCGCCAGTTCCTGCTCGCCAATGCGACGATTCTCTTCGCTGTCGCCTTTTACGTGGTGACGAGCCAGCAGCCGACCCTGCATATCGCCGTCCAGCGCGCGAATAACTGCCGCAGAAACTACGCCTTCCGGAGCGCCGCCGATCCCATAGAGGACGTCAACTTCGCTGTCCGGCATGCAGGTCAGGATCGAGGCGGCAACATCGCCGTCAGGAATGGCGAACACGCGCACGCCAAGCTGCTGCATCTCTTTAATCGTTTCGTCGTGGCGTGGTTTTGCCAGGATGGTTACCGTCAGCTCGCCAAGCGGCTTTTCCAGCGCAGACGCGATGTTGCGGAGATTATCTTCAAGGCCGAGATTAAGGTCGATTGCGCCTTTGGCTCCCGGCCCAACGATCAGTTTCTCCATATACATATCGGGTGCATTCAGAAACGTGCCTTTATCGCCCACTGCGAGAACCGCCAGGGCGTTGGCCTGACCCATCGCCGTCATACGCGTGCCTTCAATCGGATCAACGGCAATATCCACCGCATCGCCTTTGCCGGTACCGACCTTTTCGCCAATGTAGAGCATCGGCGCTTCGTCGATTTCGCCCTCGCCGATGACGATTTCGCCGTCGATGTTGATTTGGTTAAGGACGATACGCATGGCATTTACGGCCGCGCCGTCGGCCACATTTTTATCCCCACGGCCAAGCCATTTGTAGCCAGCAAGCGCGGCGGCTTCGGTCACGCGGGAAAATTCGATGGCAAGTTCTCGTTTCATAGCAGACTCATTTAGCAAACAGAATTGCCGGGGAGTTTAGCACAGGCGGGGAAGAGGGCGGGCAAGGCAGAAACTGAAAGGCCCCTTTTCAGGGGCCTTATGGAGATTACTTCTCTTCGTGATCTTCCCAGGCAAGGGCGCGTTTAACCGCCTTTTGCCAGCCGGCGTAGCGGTAATTACGCTCGGTAGTTTCGATACCCGGACGGAACTCTTTCTCGATAACGGATTTCTCCTGCAGTTCGTCCAGGTTCTGCCAGAAGCCCACGGCCAGACCTGCCAGGTAAGCCGCACCCAGAGCGGTAACTTCACGAACTTCAGGGCGTTCAACGCGGGTGCCCAGAATATCGGACTGGAACTGCATCAGGAAGTTGTTGGCAACCGCACCACCGTCCACGCGCAGGGCATGCAGGCGAATACCGGAGTCAGCCTGCATTGCTTCCAGCACGTCACGAGTCTGGTAGGCGATGGATTCCAGCGTAGCGCGAATAATATGGTTCGAGTTCACGCCGCGAGTCAGGCCGAAGATAGCCCCACGTGCATACGGGTCCCAGTAAGGCGCGCCCAGGCCGGTAAACGCAGGCACAACGTATACGCCGTTGGTATCCTTCACCTTGTTGGCAAAGTACTCGGAGTCGAACGCATCGCCAATCATCTTCATTTCGTCACGCAGCCACTGAATGGATGCGCCAGCCATAAACACCGCGCCTTCCAGCGCGTAGTTAACTTCGCCTTTCGGACCGCAGGCGATGGTAGTCAGCAGGCCGTTGGTTGATGCAACTGCCTTTTCGCCGGTATTCATCAGCATAAAGCAGCCGGTGCCGTAGGTATTCTTCGCCATGCCTTCTTTTACGCACAGCTGGCCAAACAGCGCGGCCTGCTGGTCGCCGGCGATACCTGCGATAGGAATACGCGTGCCGCCTTTACCGCCGATGTTGGTCTGGCCATACACTTCGGAAGATTTGCGAACTTCCGGCAGCATCGCCCGAGGGATATCCAGCGCTTCCAGCATACGGTCGTCCCAGTCCAGCTCGTGGATGTTGAACAGCATGGTACGGGAGGCGTTGGTGTAGTCGGTAACGTGCACACGTCCCTGGGTCATCTTCCAGATAATCCAGGTATCCACGGTACCGAACAGCAGTTCGCCGCGGCGAGCACGCTCGCGTGAGCCCTCAACGTGGTCGAGGATCCATTTTACTTTGGTACCGGAGAAGTACGGGTCAACCACCAGGCCGGTGTTGTGACGCACGTATTCTTCCATGCCGTTGCGCTTCAGCTCTTCGCAGATATCAGCGGTACGGCGGCACTGCCAGACGATCGCATTGTAAATTGGCTTACCGGTTTCGCGCTCCCATACCACGGTGGTTTCACGCTGGTTGGTGATGCCGATGGCCGCGATTTCGTCGGAATTGATGTCCGCTTTTGCCAGCACTTCTACCAGCGTGGAGCTTTGGGTGGCCCAGATTTCCATCGGGTCGTGCTCTACCCAGCCTGGCTTAGGATAGATTTGCTCGAATTCACGCTGCGCGACGCTGATGATGTTGGCGTCATGATCCAGGACAACGGCACGCGAGCTGGTTGTTCCCTGGTCGAGAGCGACGATGTATTTTTTTTCTGTAGTCATAATCATGTCCTGAAGTCAGTATTACAGTGCTTTTTGCTGAGAGGTCACCTTGGTGTCCGGCTTGTCTTCTTCGACAACGCAGACATCGCATGGCAGGTGGCGACCAATCAATTTACGGTAGCCGAATGCGCCGAGGCACGCGCCGACAATAGGCGCAAACAGCGGCACCAGGAAGTAAGGCATGTCTTTCCCACCGGTGAAGGCTACGTCGCCCCAGCCTGCCAGCCACGCGAAGGTCTTCGGCCCAAGGTCACGAGCAGGGTTCATCGCAAACCCGGTCAGCGGGCCCATTGACGCGCCGATAACCGCGATCAGCAAGCCAATCAGCAGCGGAGCCAGTGGGCCACGCGGCACGCCGTTACCGTCATCGGTCAGCGCCAGAATCACGCCCATCAGAATGGCGGTAATCACCATTTCTACGGCAAAGGCCTGCACAAAGTTAATGTGTGGATTCGGGTAGGTGGAGAAGATACCTGCTAAATCCAGGCTTTCTACGCTGCCGCGCACCATATGATGCGTTTGTTCGTAGTCGAGGAACAGATTGTAATATAAGCCATAAACCAACGCGGCGGCGCTGAACGCGCCAAGGAACTGTGAAATAATAAACGGCACGACTTTGCGGCCGTCAAAACAAGCGAACAGCCAGAGTGCGATCGTCACGGCCGGGTTAAGATGTGCACCAGAAACCCCTGCGGTCATATAGATAGCCATCGCCACCCCTAAGCCCCAGATGATACTGATTTCCCACTGCCCGAAGGTGGCACCGGCCACTTTCAATGCAGCAACACATCCCACACCGAAGAAGATCAACAACGCGGTACCCATGAATTCGGCGATGCACTGGCCTTTTAAGGTTGTTGTAGCTGTCTGACTCATAGTGGGGTCCTGAAGGCAAAATTGATGATTATTGTTGTAGAGCGTCCTAGCCACCTTTATGCCGTGTAGGCACGGTGTTAATTTATCGTTAACGAGCACAAACGAGAAATATCGAACTTTAAATGTGCGTGGTGCGTCAAGAAAATGAGCGTTTTCGCGCTAAAAAATGAGCGGCACCGCATGATAAAACGGGGGAAGTTACGCGTTTTGTTAACGTATTATTTAACAAATTTTGGCCGTGAGGGCGGATGGCTTTCGGCATAGGCTGAAAAACGTCATGTTACGCAAAGAGCGCGGTAAGCCGCTGGACACGTGCATCCGCGCTCCTTACAATCGAGTTACGCCACGTGTTGCGCATACGTTCATAAAGGCGTCGCCGAAGAATCGGGACGAGGATAGCCATCCATCAACGCCTTGCCATTCAGGAGAGTTCGAAATGTCATTTGAAGTGTTTGAGAAACTGGAAGCAAAAGTTCAGCAGGCGGTTGACACGATTACGTTGTTACAGATGGAAATCGAAGAGCTGAAAGAGAAAAATAACGGTCTGGCTCAGGAAGTGCAGCAGGCGCAGAGCAATCACGAAGAGCTGGTGCGTGAAAACAGCAGCCTGAAAGAACAACAGCACGTCTGGCAGGAGCGTTTGCATGCGCTGCTGGGCAAAATGGAAGAAGTGTAATTCCCGCTTCCGACAAATAAGAACGGGCGCCTCAGGCGCCCGTTTTGCTATGTATCAGCTGGATTACTCAATATCCAGCGGATCTTCGGAGAGGATGATTCCGGTGTTGTCGGCATACAGATGGTCGCCGGAGAAGAAGGTGACGCCACCGAAGTTGACGCGCACATCGCTTTCGCCGATGCCTTCACCCGCAGAGCCTGCCGGAATTGCCGCAATGGCCTGAATGCCAATGTCCAGCTCTTCCAGATCGTCCACCTGGCGTACCGCGCCGTAAACCACAATGCCTTCCCACTCGTTTTGCAGCGCAAGACGAGCCAGTTCCGCATCAATCAGTGCACGACGTACCGAACCGCCGCCGTCGACCAACAACACGCGTCCACGGCCATTCTCTTCGAGCAGATCGTACAGCAACCCGTTGTCCTCGAAACATTTCACCGTGATGATTTGCCCACCAAATGACGAGCGGCCACCAAAGTTGGAGAACAACGGCTCGACGACGTTGACCTCTTCCTGGTAGATGTCACAAAGCTCAGAAGTATCGTATTTCATAGGATTAAGGTTCATTTGCTGCAGGAGTTGTCAGTATATCGCGTTCTGTTAACTGTTGGCAAAATCATCAATTGTTAATTGATATTTGTCAGTCATCAGGAAACGGTACTGAGCACGACGCCCATGGCAAACAGCAGATTCGTTAGCAACGCTGCTTTTACGGTGCGTTCCAGCATTGGGCGCATCGCAACAGGAGACTGCTCGCGTACCACATAGGCTGCTTGTTTGAGTAAAAGCGGCGCAGCCAGAACAAACAGCCATCCCCACAGACTCTTGAGCCAGATAAGGTTAAACAGGGCGAGGCAGACCAAAGAACCGATGAGCAGGCCGGCATGATAGCGGCGGGCAATGACCGGGCCGAGGCGCACGGCGAGCGTACTTTTACCGTTTTCACGGTCGCTGTCGATATCACGTAGGTTATTGATATTTAGCACGGCCGTTGCGAGCAGGCCGCAGGCGGTGGCGGGCAGAATGACCAGCGGCGCCAGTGAATGAGCCTGCAGATACCAGGTCCCCGCGACGCTAATCCAGCCGAAGAACACCAGCACTGAAATATCCCCCAGCCCCATATACCCGTAAGGGCGGGTGCCGACGGTGTAGGTAATGGCGGCGACGATAGACAGTACGCCGAGCAGCAAGAAACCCATAAAGTCCGCAAAGGTGTGACAGGCGAGGGCGACCAGCGACAGGCCCGAGAGGCAAATCAGCACGACCGTGATGACCAGCGCACGTTTCATCTGTGCCTGAGTAATCATCCCTTTTTGCATCCCACGCAGCGGCCCGATGCGATCTTCTTTGTCGCTGCCTTTAACCGCATCGCCGTAGTCATTGGCGAGATTTGACAAGATTTGCAGCAGCCCGGCGGTCAGCAGCGCCAGCAGCGCCACGGCAGGGTCAAATACGCCTTGCCAGTAGGCCAGGGCCGAGCCGCAGACGATGGAAGCAAACGCCAGAGGCAGCGTGCGTGGGCGAAGACTTTCCAGCCAGGCCTGGGTGACACTTGTAGGTTGCGAATCGCTCATTATTTGGTTGCCAACTTAGATAAAAAAATGGAGGGCATAAGCCCTCCACTTCAAATGAAGAAAATGCGTTAGCCGGATTATAGGATAAAACGGCTCAGGTCTTCATCTGCAACCAACTCATCCAGATGTTTGCCCACGTATTCGGCGTCGATCAGGATGGACTGACCATCTAGCTCGCTGGCGTCATAGGAGATATCTTCCATCAGACGTTCAAGCACGGTGTGCAGACGACGAGCACCGATGTTTTCGGTTGATTCGTTCACCTGCCAGGCCGCCTGAGCAATACGACGGATACCGTCCTCGGTAAAGTCGATGTTCACGCCTTCGGTCGCCATCAGCGCTTTGTACTGCACGGTCACTGAGGCGTTCGGCTCGGTCAGGATGCGCTCAAAATCGTCAACAGTCAGAGCCTGCAGCTCAACGCGAATCGGCAGACGGCCCTGCAGCTCAGGAATAAGATCTGACGGGCTGGCAACCTGGAACGCGCCGGAAGCGATAAACAGAATGTGGTCCGTTTTCACCATCCCGTGCTTGGTAGACACGGTACACCCTTCTACCAGAGGCAACAGGTCGCGCTGTACGCCTTCGCGGGAAACGTCCGGGCCGGAACTGTTGCCGCCGCGCTTACAAATTTTGTCGATTTCATCGATAAACACGATGCCGTGCTGCTCAACCGCGTCGATGGCGTCCTGCTTCAGCTCTTCCGGGTTCACCAGTTTTGCCGCTTCTTCTTCCACCAGCAGCTTCATCGCATCTTTGATTTTCAGCTTGCGCGGTTTCTGCTTCTGGCCGCCCAGGTTCTGGAACATGGACTGCAGCTGGCTGGTCATCTCTTCCATGCCCGGAGGTGCCATGATTTCTACACCCATAGGTGCAGCGGCGAGATCGATTTCAATCTCTTTGTCATCCAACTGGCCTTCACGCAGTTTCTTGCGGAACGACTGGCGAGCCGCAGAAGGTTCCTGCTGAGCTTCAGACTGGCCCCAGTTATTCTTCGCCGGTGGGATCAGCACGTCGAGAATGCGCTCTTCGGCCATCTCTTCGGCGCGATAACGGTTTTTCTCAATAGACTGCATGCGAACCATTTTTACTGCAGCATCAGTCAGATCGCGGATGATGGAATCCACTTCTTTACCGACATAGCCGACTTCGGTGAATTTGGTCGCTTCAACCTTAATGAACGGCGCGTTGGCCAGTTTTGCCAGGCGGCGGGCAATTTCGGTTTTACCCACGCCGGTCGGGCCGATCATCAGAATGTTTTTAGGGGTAACTTCATGGCGCAGCTCTTCGTCAAGCTGCATACGGCGCCAGCGGTTACGTAAGGCGATAGCGACGGAGCGCTTAGCGTTGTCCTGGCCGATAATGTGTTTGTTCAGCTCGCTGACAATTTCGCGTGGGGTCATTTCAGACATGGGAAATCCTTACGCTTTAGACGGTAATTCTTCGATGGTATGGAAGTGGTTGGTATACACGCAGATATCACCTGCAATATCCAACGCTTTCACAGCGATGTCGCGCGCACCCATTTCGGTGTTTTCAAGCAGGGCACGGGCGGCGGCCTGGGCGTACGGGCCGCCAGAGCCGATGGCAATCAGATCGTTTTCAGGCTGGATGACGTCGCCGTTACCGGTGATGATCAGAGAGGAATTCTCGTCAGCCACGGCCAGCAGTGCTTCCAGCTTGCGCAGCATGCGGTCGGTACGCCAGTCCTTCGCCAGCTCAACGGCGGCTTTCACCAGGTGGCCCTGATGCATTTCCAGCTTGCGCTCAAAAAGTTCGAACAGCGTGAAGGCATCCGCAGTACCGCCAGCAAAACCGGCGATCACTTTATCGTTGTACAGGCGACGCACTTTTTTGACGTTGCCTTTCATGACGGTATTTCCCAGCGTGGCCTGGCCATCGCCGGCAATGACCACATGGCCGTTACGACGTACACTTACTATTGTTGTCACGATCGGACCCCTTTTGCATCAGCTAAACAGGAGCCCTGCGTGGTACGCAGGGCCTAATGCCATTATAAATGGGGGGCAATTTTGGGGTTTCAACCCCCGGTGGCAAGACGAATACAGCTGGTATGTCCAGCCATCTTGAGGCGATTGATTGTGCCGTCGACGTTGTCTTTGCCTTTGATAGGGCCAATAACGACGCGGTTCCAGCCGTTATTGGTCGTAATACGAGAGTCAAAACCTTCAAACGCCAGCTGAGCGCGAACGGTTTCCGCCTGCTCGCTGCCTTTAAACGAGCCACACTGTACCATCCAGCGTTTTTCGTCCTTCTTCTCCTGGCTGGCCGGGGCCTGCTTAGCGACTTCCTGCTCGCGCGTAATGGGTGCTGGCTGAGCTTCACGCTGAACCGGTTTGGTTTGCTGAGGCGCTTTTTGCTGACTGTGCGGCGGCGTCTGCAGCAGATCCTGGTAAGGCTGCTGATTGTTGGCCGTCGAGGTCTTTGGCTGTTGCTGTTGAACGGTTTTTGGCTGCTGGTAAGGCTGCGTGGTTTGCTGCGTGTTACGCGGCTGCTGGTATGGCTGCTCCGCTACGCGCTGCTGAACGCGAGGCTGCTGCGTTTGCGTATTCCACTGCTGCTGCTGTTGTGCTGGCTGCGTTTGCTGAACAATCTGCTTCTGACGCTGCAAAGTTTGCTGGCGCTGGGCAGGTGTTTGCTCATTCCACGGCACTTCATTTAGCTGAGTTGGCTGCTGGCGCATATCCGCCTGCATTTGTTCAAGCAGCTGTCGCTGTTCGTTGGTGAGCTGGTTTTGGTTCATGACTTCGCCACCGGCGGTCGGCTCGGTAGGCGCACGAACGCCAGGCTGGCGGTTTTCCAGCTCTTTAATATAGCGCCAGCGCTCTTCTGGTTTTGGCGGCAGGCCATTCCCGGTCACTTTGTGGCCCGGGAGAACGTCTATCTCTTCTTTCTTATGGTGAGTAATAAAGTAAAGAGCACCGACAAAGGCCACCACGATCGCGGCCGCAATGGCTACCATCGTCGGAGAGACGGAGGGCAGACTACGTTGCTTTTTGCGGGGTGTACTTTTTTTGCGCCGCGTCCCTGCCGATTGCCCGCGGCTTACATAATCTCGTTGTGCCACTATCGTTTCGCTGTCTTTATTCGTTTATCAGTCCGCCATGTTACTTAAGGGGCGGGGCTTTGACCAGTTTATGCAGTCTTAAAAGCGGCTCATTTTCTGCTGCCGGGCGCGGCGGTGCTGCCTCGCTCAATAAGATCGCAGTCCAGCAGGCGAGAGCCGCTGCTAACGTTTTGGCCGTTAATGTTGTCCAGCAATAGCAGCATAGCCTCTCTGCCAATATCGAAACGGGGTTGTGCGACAGTGGTGAGGGGCGGGTCACAGAACTGCGACAGGGCGATGTCGTCGAAGCCCATGATAGATAAATCTTCCGGGACTTTCAGCCCGCTACGCTTCGCCTGTGACAGAGCGCCTAGCGCCATGACATCGCTGTGGCAGAAAATAGCGGTTGGCGGTTCGGGCAGGGCGATAAGCTGTGCCAGAGCGGCTGCACCAGCTTCATAAGTAAAGTCACCGCGTGCAATGTAGTGAGGATCGACGACGATGCCGTTGCGGCGCAGCGCCTGGACGTAACCCTGCAGGCGGTAATGGCAAAGCGGCATCTCTTCTGGCCCGGCGATACAGGCAATGCGCTGATGCCCAAGCTCCTGCAGATAATAAACGGCGTTAAAGGCGGCAGTCAGGTTGTCGATATGCACCGTTGGCAGTTCCAGCTCCGGCGCAAATTCGTTCGCCATCACCATCGGCGGCAGGTTGCGTTGCTCTTCTTTGCTGGCGTCAAACGGCAGACGTGAGCCCAGCAGCAGCATGCCGTCAATCTGTTTGGTGATGATAAGGTCGATGAAGGTTTTTTCCTGCTGGTTTTGATGGGCGCAGTCGCCAATCAGCACCAGATAGCCCTGTGCAGCAGCGGTCACTTCAATGCCACGGATAATTTCGCTGAAAAACGGATCGCAGATATCGGGCACGATGACCAGGATAGTTCGTGATTCGCTGCGCTTGATGTTACGGCCCAGGGAGTGAGGCAGATAGCCCACTTCAATCGCCGCCTGCTCCACGCGATTACGGGTGCTTTGTGAAACTTTATCTGGATTCATTAGAGCGCGGGATACCGTTGCAGTAGACACGTTTGCCTGCACGGCGACATCTTTCATGGTGGCATTAACCACCGGTTTCTTCGGCTTCACTTCTTCTCCTCACATGCACGCCGCTATCGTCAACACTCCTGTGTGTCTGACAGTCATCACATTCTTAGCAGAAGTTGGCTGTAAGCGGTTACAAATTTTTCACAAGAAATGTGATGAGTATTAGATTTTTCGATCCGCTTCTCATAACCAGCCACATTGTGCTACCCGTCGATAGGGTCAACGTCCAGCATCCACTTCACTTTACGGGCTTCGGGCAGCGTGTTGACCAGCGTGAGCGAATGGCTGACCAGCTTTTGCAGGCGTGCCCTGGACGGATGCTGCAGCAAGATTTGCCAGCGGAAGCGGCCGCCGCGTTTTGGCTGCAGCGACGGGACAGGCCCCATGATCCAGAGCTGCTCATCGCGCAGCGGGCTGGCTTCCAGCAGATTACGCAACTGCTGTAAAAACAGCGGCGCCTGATGGTTGTTCTGATCCTCGGCGCGAATCAGTACATGGCTGGTGTACGGCGGTAAAAAGACCGTTTTACGCTCGCTTAGCGCCTGGCTGGAAAACGCGTCATAGCCTTTGGCCAGCAGCGTTTGCAGTAAAGGATGTTCCGGATGGTGCGTTTGCAGCAGGACTTCACCCTGCTTACCGGCTCGCCCGGCACGGCCAGAAACCTGAACGTAGAGCTGAGCAAAACGCTCGGCGGCCCGGAAATCGGCAGAAAATAGCGCGCCGTCTACGTCCAGCAGTGCGACCAGCGTGACGTCCGGGAAGTGGTGGCCTTTAGCCAGCATCTGGGTGCCGATAAGAATACGTGCGCCGCCGCGGTGAACTTCGGCCAACTGCTGTTCCAGGGCCCCTTTACGGCTGGTGGTGTCGCGATCGATACGGGAAATCGGCACGTCAGGGAATAGCGGCTCAAGACTATGCTCAAGCTGTTCGGTGCCCATGCCAACCGGGACCAGATGCGTGGAGCCGCACTGCGGGCACTGCTGTGGGATTGCACGCTGGCTGTCGCAGTGGTGGCAACGCAGGTGGCGCTGGCCCTGGTGCAGCGTGTAATAGTGATCGCAGCGGGCGCATTCTGCAATCCAGCCGCATTCGTGGCAGAGCAGGGCAGGCGCAAAGCCACGGCGGTTGAGGAACAGAATCACCTGGTTATCTGCGGCGAGATGCTCGCCTATCTTTTTGATCAGCGCTGGCGCCAGGCCTGCTTTAAGCTGCTGCCCTTTGAGATCTACGACCTGCTGGTGGGCAGGGCGCGCATTTCCTGCACGTTTGGTCAGGCGAAGCTGGCGGTATTTCCCCACCTCAACATTGTGCAGCGTTTCCAGCGCTGGCGTGGCCGACCCGAGAATAATCGGAATGTTTTCTGCATGTGCCCGGTAAACGGCCAGGTCACGAGCGTGATAGCGCCAGCCTTCCTGCTGCTTATAGGAGCTGTCATGCTCTTCATCGATAACAATGACCCCGAGACGACAGAAAGGCGTAAACAGAGAAGAGCGCGTGCCAATGACGATGGCAGCCTCACCGCTACGCGCTTTTAGCCAGACGCTAAGTCTTTCGCTGTCGTTCAGTCCGGAATGCAGGACTTCAACCGGCGCGTTAAAGCGCTCACGGAAACGAGCGATGGTTTGCGGCGTCAGGCCAATTTCTGGCACTAACACTAAAGCCTGTTTCCCCTGCGCCAGGACGTTTTCCAGCACGCTGAGGTAAACCTCGGTTTTCCCGGAGCCGGTAATACCGGCGAGCAGCCAGGCGGCGAAGTGGTCAGATTCGCTGTGGATGGCCCCCACGGCGGTGGCCTGCTCGGTATTCAGCCTTAGTCGTTCACCGGCAACGGAATAGCCTGGCCGCCAGTCTTGTTCCGCGGGTGCTGCGCTTTTCAGGTCGCACAGGCCCTTGGTTCTCAGCGCCTGCAGCCCCGGTTCGCTGATCTCCAGCTCGCTAATTTGATGCCGCCAGATAATATTGTGGCGTAACGCGGCCAGCGCCTGTTGCTGCTTAGGCGCTCGTTTAATGCTGTTCAGATCGATGGCTTTGCCTTCTTCAGTGGCAAACCAATACCAAAGCGGGGCATGGTGCGCGGGTTTTCCCTGGCGCAGAAGAATCGGCAGAGCGTGAAAGAGTACTTCACCAATCGGATGGTGATAATACTCTGCCGCCCACAGCAGAACGCGCCACAGTGACGGCGTGAAGAGCGATCGTCCGTCGAGCACATCGGCAACGGGTTTCAGTTTTTCAAGAGGGAGATCGCTGTTATCGCTGACCGCCATGACGATGCCGACGGCCTCTCGCTGTTTGCCGAAGGGCACCTGCACGCGGCAGCCAGCGCTTACCTGCATGCCGTCGGGAAGCAGGTAGTCGAAGGTACGGGCCAGCGGAACAGGCAGAGCGACGTGGGCTACGGGCATGAAAGCATCCAGGCTGAAAAAAATGACGTATTAGTGTACACTGTGTGCTTCCAGAAATGCGGATCAGTTTGCACCGGCTGAGTAAGTTCTGTATGATTCGCCGCCTTTGATGCGCAGTTTTGGTATCGAAAAAACCTAATTTATTAACTTCGCGTGGTGTCTGGCGTTAGGGCTGGAAGAGCGACGCGGCCTTTACCGAGGTTTACCATGAAAAAAGATATCCATCCTAAATACGAAGAAATTACTGCAAACTGCTCTTGCGGTAATGTTATCAAAATCCGCTCTACTGCGGGTCACGACCTGAACCTGGACGTGTGCGGCGAATGCCACCCGTTCTACACTGGTAAGCAGCGTGATGTTGCTACCGGCGGCCGTGTTGATCGCTTCAACAAGCGCTTCAGCGTACCAGGCGCGAAAAAATAAGTTTCGCGAGCTGGAAAGAGAAAGGCGCCCTGGGCGCCTTTTTTGTTTCCGGTATTCCGTGGCACTACGGCTCGGAAATCACCTGCATCACGTTTTCCAGACTGCCGATTTTTATCTCTCCCGCCCGGTTCATCTTACTTTTATCAATCAGCAGTAAAGATTGCAGCGCACGCTTTAGCAGCAGAGACTTAAATTCAGCGTTATAGCGGTTGGAGTCCCACAGCGTCCCTTCTTTATCTATCCCCTCGCAGGAAAAAACAAACAGATCGATTTCCAACTCCTTAAGCTGCGAGACAATCGCCGGGTTAACATAGCAGGCGTATTTCCGCTGAAGCAGCCCGCCTGAACTGATCAGCTGAATGTGTTCTCGTTTCGACAGCTCCTGGCAAATACGCTCGCTATTAGTAAATACCGTGATATCAATATCCGGTAGCTGTTTAGCCAGATACCAGCAGGTGGAGCTGGCGTCGAGTGCGATCACCATCCCGTCATTAACCCACTGCAACGCCTGACGGGCGATGTCGGCTTTACTGGTGTGGTGGCTTTTCAGGCGGGCATTAAAAGGATCGCCGCTATCACGATTTTCCCGCTTAATGCTTTTTGCGCACCCATGAAGGCGGATTATTTTCCCCTGGGTCTGTAAGGCGCTCAGATCCCGGCGAATAGTCTCTTTGCTGACGTGGAGCAGGCTGGCCAGCTCTTCGGTCGCCAACGTTTCGTGCTGGCGAATCAACTGGACGATGGCCTGGTGGCGAGCCGTTTTCATCCGCGTACTCCTCTGTAAATCGCCATGCGCACGTGAGCGCATGGCTGAATGAGGAGAATGAGACTACGGCGTCACGCCTTTTTTTAACAATATATTGCCGTATTTTGCCGTCTCACCTGTGATAACGATCGCAAAGGCTTTTTGCGCCCGTTCGTAAAACGCGAAACGGTCTATTCGGCGGATGCTAAGCCCGTCGATGGCCAACGCTGCCAGATAGCGTTCTTCAACGGATGAGTCCAGGCTGTCTCCCGCCACCGCCGCCATCATCACCAGCGGTGGCGCGTAGCTGTCCAGTTCAAATAAAGGCGCAATGGCAGCCAGCAGCGCGCTGACCTTCAGGCCATCGGCGCGGATCACCTGAGGCCCGAGGCTGTGGGCCGGGAAATGAGCATCGGAAAAAATGATTTCGTCACCGTGCCCCATTTCTGCCAGCGTTTTCAGCAGCGCCGGGGAGATAAGCGGAGAGATTGTTTTCAACACGTTATGCTCCTTCTAAAGCCTTATTGTTGCATCCGGACAGGGCGCGGTAGTCCACGCTTTGCTCGCCGGGATACCAGGTTTGATAGCGATATTCGACCTGCTGACGAGCCAGCTCCGGCGAGGCGTAATACTTCACGCCGCTCCAGGCGAACATCGCCGCGCCGAGCACGGTAGTTTCTGCATCACGCAGTACGTTGACGGGGAGATTAAGCACGTCTGCCTTGATTTGATTCCACAGGGCATTGCGGCTACCGCCGCCTACCAGCAGAAGCGATTTGGCTTTAAAGTCGCCTATCTTTTCCAGCACGGCCAGGTTTTGCTGGAGCTGCCAGCAGAGACCTTCGAGCGCAGAACGATAAAAATGGCCGCGGCTGGTGCTCAACCGCATACCTTGCCAGCCAGCAGTCGTTTGGCTTTCCAGCATTCGGCAGTTCATGCGCAGGCCTTCTGAACCCGGCGGTATGTCGCTGGCTTCGTCTATCATCTGTCGGTAAACATCAGGCAGCGTGTCATCACGCCAGTAAAGCTGGCGAATCCACTCCAGTACGCCGGAAGCCAGCCACTGTAGCCCCGGGTTAAACAGCTGCTGGCAGCTGTCCAGCTCGCAGGTTGAGCCGGTAAAACGAGGTAGCAGGGATGTATTCACGCGTGGAGTTCGCACCATTAATATTTCCCAGGTGCCGGACGATAACACCGGCTGGTCCAGCTCAGCGCCGGAGCCAAACAGGGCGAACTGAGTATCGTGCCCGGCGGAAATAACGGGCACGCCTGCGGGAAGCCCCAGCCTCCCTGCGATACCCGGTAGCAAGTTGCCAATAAACTCCCCCGCCGAAACCATTCGCGGAAACAGCCTCTTCGGCAGGCCGGTTCGCTGGAGAATGGTGTCGCTGAACGTCCCGCTGCGCGCATCCAGCAGCTGGCTTGTACCCGCCATCGTGCGGTCCGTAGTGAATTCACCGGTCAGCTTTTGGTTAATCAACGATGAAATGAACAGCCAGGCATATGCTTTTTCCAGCAGTTCGGGGCGATTTTCTTTTAACCAGATAAGTTTATAGAGCGTGTTGAAATTGAACTGGCCAATGCCTGAAATGGTTTGCAGCTCGCCTGACGTGATGTAGCGATCGATCTTCTCCATCACGGCAGTCGTTCTTGGGCATTTCCAGCTGATAATCGGATAAACCAGTTCACCTTTGCTGTCCACTAAGGCTCCGTCCACGCCGAATGTCGTTACGGTAAGCGCGCGAACGGCGTAGCCGTGAAGCTGGGGGATAATCTGGCGGCAGCAAAAAGTGAAGCGCTGCAAAATGTCGTCGAGCGACCAGATTTGCCAGTCGCTATGTTCGGCACCGGGCTGGCTGGAATTTGGGGTTGAGGCTCTGGCGACGACCGTGCCTTTAGTATCCACGGCGATGGCGCGAACGTTGGTTGCGCCGCAGTCCAGAACAATCACCACATCATGATTCATAATGGCTCCTTCAATGGGATCATGCGCCTCCCCGGCACGCTCATCGTGGCGGGGAGGCGCTGCGCTTATTTTTTATAAAGCGGGCCATAGTTCTGGCAGGCGCGATAATCCTGGCCTTCGACATCCATACCGTGCGCCCCCCACGCGGAAGGGCGATAAATTGCCTCGTCCGGCAGGTTATGCATACAAACCGGAATACGCAGCATTGACGCCAGGGTAATTAAATCCGCCCCGACGTGGCCGATAGTCAGCACGCCGTGGTTCGCGCCCCAGTTCGCCATCACAGAATAAACATCGGTAAAAGGGCCTTTGCCCGTAAGACGTGGCGCAAACCAGGTCGTTGGCCAGGTTTCGTTGGTGCGTTTATCCAGCGTGTCGTGCATCGCTTTTGGTAGCTCCACGCTCCAGCCTTCGGCGATTTGCAGCACCGGACCAACGCCTTTGATGAGGTTGACGCGGGACAGGGTGAACGGCACGCCGCCGCGGGTCAGGAAGCCCGACGAGAAGCCACCCCCGCGGAAGTATTCATGAATTGCCGGGTACCACTCTGTCGCTTTCAGGCAGGCATCCGCTTCTTTCTGACTGATTTGCCAGTGCGGTTTTATTGTCGGTTTGCCCTGCTCATCCAGCTGCTGGCATGTGCCGTCCAGCGCCGCAGAGCCTGAGTTGATCAGGTGAATAATCCCGTGCTCTGCCTGGCCGGTCAGTTCGCTGCCGGTAACGCGTTTCACCGCTTCCGGCGACCAGTAGGTTCGCACGTCGGCAAAGACCTGCGCCGTACCCGTCAGCATGTGGCCGAACAGCATCGCCACGCCGTTCAGGCTATCGTTTTCGGTGGCAACAACAAACGGTTTGCGCACGCCATTCCAGTCGAAGGAGCTGTTGAGCAGGGCTTCGGCGGTATCGCCGTTGGGATATTGATCGGTCCAATGCCGCTGGCCCTGGAAGCCGGCCGCGATGGCATTGTAGCCCAGGGACTCCTCGACAAACCCCTTTTGCACCAGCTTCTGATTACCCTGCATCATGTCGCGAATACACATCGTCATTAGCAAGCTTTCCCGCAGTATGGCGCGGCTGCTTTCCGGCGAGCGGCGATACTGTTCGGCGTTAAGATCCGGGCCAAAGCGGAAGTGGTTATCTGCCCAGCTCAGCGCCAGCTCCAGTTCCTGCTCGTCGTAAATTTTCTGATCAATACGGCGGCGCAGCTCGGTCATATCCACGGCCTGGACTTTCATGCCGAGCCAGGACTCAAAGAAGTTGTGATCGACAATCGATCCGGCGATCCCCATAGAAACGCCGCCCAGCGACAGATAGCTTTTACCTTTCAGATGAGCCACTGCCAGCCCCGCCCGGGCGAAACGCAGCAGTTTCTCTTCGACATCTGGCGGAATACTGTTGTCGCCTTCGTCCTGCACATCGTGACCATAAATGGAAAATGCCGGGATGCCTTTCTGAGCGTGAGCCGCCAGCGCGGCAGCCAGATAAACCGCACCAGGGCGTTCCGTACCGTTAAAACCCCAGATAGCTTTTGGGCGGTCAGGGGCCATATCGATGGTTTCGCTGCCATAGCACCAGCACGGGGTGACGGTGATTGTCAGCCCAACGTTTTGGCTGCTGAACTTATCTTCACAGGCGGCAGACTCGGCCATTCCGGCAATGCAGCTATCGGCAATGACGCACTCCACCGGCGCACCGCACGGATGGCGCAGCCGTTCGCTCAGCAGGTGGGCTGTTGCCAGCGCCATGTTCATGGTCTGTTCTTCCAGCGATTCACGGACGCCCAGGCGTCGGCCGTCTATTGTCGGGCGGATACCAATTTTCGGGAGCGGTTTTACGGAATACTGTTGGCTTTTCATTCGTTTTCCTCACGGTTAATCGGATAACAAAACGGGTTGATATTCATCGTGCGGCTAGCTGGCTATCGCCGGGGTTGCCCCAGATTTGAATTTGGCAAAGATGAAAACAATGGCGAAGCAGATAGCCGGGATGATTTCAGCGGTAGGGAGGTTATTGGCGGCATCGCTGACAAAGCCCATTAACGGGGTGACCACTCCACCGCCTACAATGCCCATCACGATAATTGACGAGCCGTATTTGGTGTCCTGACCGAGGTTTTTGATGCCGAGCGAAAAAATGGTCGGGTACTGAATCGACATGAACAGGCTACAGAGCGTAAGGGCAATCAGCCCGATATGCCCTCCGGCGACGGCAGAAATAATGCAAAGCACCATGGAGATAAATGCGTAAATCGCCAGCACTTTATTCGGGGACTGACGGCGGATAAGCCACGTACCGGTGAAACGACCGATGAAGAAGCAAACCATAGTGGCGGTAAGGTAGTTGGCGGCAAAACCCGGCGTGGTGCCCGGTATTTCCTCGATGGCATAGCGGATCAGGTAGCTCCAGCAGGCCGTTTGTGCGCCGACATAGCAGAACTGTGCCAGCACGGACCAGCGCCAGTGGCGAATACGTAACAAGCGTGAAACCGAAGACAGCAACGAACCGCTGTCGTCGTCGTGCGTATCGCTCTGTATTGTTGGAAAGCGGGTTAGGGCAATCAGTAGCGCGACGATGACGACCACGGCCACAATTATCATGTACGGAGACTGCACGGCGTGTACCAGGCTGCGGTTATAGGCCTCAAGCTGGACCGGCGTCATGTGCTTAAGAACGTCAGACGACTGATGCGGGACATGAGAAAGAATCAGCCCTTGCCCAAACACCACGGCTATAATTGCGCCGAAGGAATTAAAAGTCTGCGCCAGATTAATTCGGAAATGACCTGTTTTCTCCGGCCCTAATACGGTTACAAACGGATTGGCCGCGGTTTCTAAACAGCCAAGTCCGGCAGCGATAATAAATAATCCGATCAGAAAGAGGGTGTAATTCATACCCTGTGCAGCAGGCCAGAACAGCGCTGCGCCAATGGCATAAAATAGTAGCCCGGTAATGATCCCAGCTTTATAACTGAGCTTCTTCATTAGCATTCCGGCCGGAATGGGAATCAGGAAATAGCCGAAATAGAATGAGGACTGGATCAGCCCCGCCTGAAAATTAGTTAGCATGAATGCCTGCTGGAATTGCGGCAATAGAATATCGTTAAGGTTGTTAGCAACGGCCCATAAGAAAAACAATGAACAGAGCAAAGCAAAGGGCAAGAGATAGCTTCCTTTAGGCTCATTGCTGTCAACGAGATAGGTCTGTGACTGGATGGATACGTTTCCCATAGCGCCCTCATCAGGAGTGGAGGAGATAATCGTGCCGCCATTCTTAGAACAAAAAACGCCGGAAAATTTGAATTCAGTCACATTGAAGATTCCCGACAAATGAACTGTGAGCCTTATCACTTTAATCAACCTATAAACATGCCCGTTTGAAACGAAAAGTGATTTAAACAGCCAGCGTAAATGACCGATTTATTATTTTTTATTTGAAACAGGCAGATGTTAATTAAATCAGTAACAACTGACCGTTTTTATGTTTATTCAATCAAAACGGACATTTTAATTTTTTTTTATAACGGAGGTGGGGGCGTAATTGGCACAATTGTGTTGACGCCCATCACATATTTTTTGACTGAAAATGAACGGTCCTTAGCAGCGCATGATGATAACTCGCAGATATTCACTTCTTTTATTAAATCCATTCACTGGATAAAGAGGAAAAAATGGAAAGAGATTCACTGGCGCGCAGCATTATTTCTACCTGCCTGGAGATGACAAGGCTTGGGCTTAATCAGGGAACGGCGGGCAACGTTAGCGTGCGCTACCGGGACGGTATGCTGATAACGCCGACGGGTATTCCCTACGAAACGTTAACCCCTTCCCACATCGTTTATGTGGATGCCGGGGGCAAGCATGAAGAGGGAAAAATCCCGTCCAGCGAGTGGCGCTTCCATCAGATGGCCTATCAAACCCGGCCCGATGCTAATGCCGTGGTGCATAACCACGCGGTTCACTGTACGGCCGTTTCTATTCTTAATCGCCCGATCCCGGCTATTCATTACATGATTGCCGCTGCGGGTGGGAATACGATCCCCTGCGCCCCTTACGCGACTTTCGGCTCTAAAAAGCTCTCGGAATATGTGGCGATAGCGCTGAAAAATCGTAAGGCTATCTTGCTGCAACATCACGGCATGATTGCCTGTGAAATCAACTTGCAAAAGGCGCTGTGGCTGGCGCACGAAGTGGAAGTGCTCGCCCATCTCTATCTCGCTACTTTGGCTATCAACGACCCGGTTCCCGTGCTTTCGGAGGCGGAAATTGCCACCGTGCTTGAGAAATTCAAAACCTACGGCCTGCGTGTAGAGGAGTAACACCATGACAAACCGCATGATATTAAATGAGACCTCGTGGTTTGGCCGGGGGGCGATTAACGAACTGATCCCGGAGGTGCGGCGTCGTGGCTATCGCAAAGCGTTAATTGTTACGGATGCGAGGCTTATAGCCTGCGGCACGGTGGCTAAGGTGACCGCCAGCCTGGATCGGGCCGGTTTTCCTTATAAGGTCTTTGATGGCGTTATCCCCAACCCGACAATCAGCGTGGTGAAGCAGGGACTGACAGCCTTCAGGCAATCGGAGGCGGATTATCTTATCGCGATTGGCGGGGGGTCGCCGCAGGACACTTGTAAAGCCATCGGGATAATCATTAATAACCCCGAATTTGAAGACGTTCGCAGCCTGGAAGGCGTAGCTGCGACCCGGCGTGCGTGCGTGCCGATTATGGCGATTCCGACCACGTCGGGTACGGCAGCAGAAGTGACTATCAACTACGTCATTACCGATGAAGAAAAGCGGCGTAAATTTGTCTGTGTTGACCCTCACGATATCCCGCTGGTTGCCTTTATTGATGCAGACATGATGGACGGAATGCCTGCTGCGCTAAAAGCGGCGACGGGTGTGGATGCGCTTACGCACGCCATCGAAGGGTTTATCACTCTGGGAGCGTGGGAGCTGACAGATGTTTTACATCTTAAAGCGATTGAGATTATTGCCCGTTCGCTGCGCGCATCCGTTGCCGGAAAACCGGAGGCGGTAGAGTCGATGGCGCTGGGGCAATATATCGCCGGGATGGGGTTTTCCAATGTAGGGCTGGGGCTGGTTCACGGCATGGCCCATCCACTGGGGGCGTTTTATAATACTCCCCACGGCGTGGCGAACGCCATTCTGCTGCCGCATGTGATGCGCTATAACGCTGCTTTTACCGGGGACAAATATTCCCGTATTGCACAGGCAATGGGTGTTGATGTGGCAACCGCTACGCTGGAGCAGACTCGAGATTTAGCGATACGGGCCGTGGAGGCACTAAACAGGGATGTGGGTATTCCCGCAAAACTACGGGAGGCTGGCATGCGTGAGGCGGATATTCCGGCGCTGGCGCAGGCCGCGCTGGAAGATGTTTGTACCGGCGGTAACCCGCGAAAAGCGACGTTTGAGGAGATAGTCGGGCTTTATCGTCAGGCTTATTAAATGACAAAGGCACCCGAGGGTGCCTTTGCTCAAGCCTTAATATTCCCACGTATCCGGATCGATCCCCAGTTCACGCATGATGACCTTGGCATCTTCCGGAATCTCATCGCTGCGTTCTTTACGCAGGTCAGCATCGTTCGGCAGCGGTTGGCCGGTGAACGCGTGCAGAAAAGCTTCACACAGCAGTTCACTGTTGGTCGCATGACGCAGGTTGTTCACCTGGCGACGCGTGCGCTCGTCGGTGAGGATCTTCAACACTTTCAGAGGAATGGAAACCGTAATTTTCTTTACTTGTTCACTCTTCTTGCCGTGCTCAGCGTAGGGGCTGATATATTCGCCGCTCCATTCAGCCATGAGATACCTTAATCCTCTTAATCTATGAAAATGTGCCAAAGCCGGGTGAATCCACGGCGTTGACGATTATCTCTTTTAGTGTACAGCGTAGGATAACCCTTTCCTGAGCGCGAAACTCAGACGCATACACTCTAAAACGCATAATTTTAACGGCTATTTGTCTTTTGCTCAATCTATACGCAAAGAGGTTTAGATGTCCAGATGTATTGACGTCTATACTGCGGTTGTTTACTCTGAGGCCTGATTTTTATTCGACCAGCAAGGATCGGGCACACCATGACGCGTAAACAGGCAACCATAGCAGTTCGTAGCGGTTTGAATGATGACGAGCAGTACGGCTGCGTCGTTCCACCTATCCACCTGTCCAGCACCTATAACTTTACCGGCTTCAACGAGCCGCGCGCCCATGACTATTCGCGTCGCGGTAACCCAACGCGTGACGTTGTGCAGCGGGCGCTGGCGGAGCTGGAAGGCGGCGCGGGCGCGGTGTTAACCAATACCGGGATGTCGGCGATCCACCTGGTGACTACCGTATTTCTGAAGCCCGGCGACCTGCTGGTTGCGCCTCATGACTGCTATGGTGGCAGCTATCGCCTGTTTGATAGTCTTGCAAAACGTGGGGCCTATCGCGTTTTATTCGTCGATCAGAACGATGAAGAAGCTTTAAAATCTGCGCTGGCGGAAAAACCTAAGCTGGTATTGGTAGAAAGTCCAAGTAATCCATTGTTGCGCGTCGTGGATATTGCGAAAATCTGCGCCGCGGCGCGTGAAGCCGGTGCGGTTAGCGTGGTGGATAACACCTTCCTGAGCCCGGCGCTGCAAAATCCGCTGGCGCTGGGGGCTGACCTGGTCCTGCACTCGTGCACCAAATACCTTAACGGCCACTCTGATGTGGTTGCCGGCGTGGTGATTGCGAAGGATCCGGCGACTGTCACCGAGTTGGCATGGTGGGCGAATAACATTGGCGTCACCGGCGGCGCATTCGACAGCTATCTGCTGCTGCGCGGCCTGCGTACCCTGTCGCCACGTATGGAGGTGGCTCAGCGCAATGCCCAGGCAATTGTTGAGTTCCTCAGGCAGCAACCGCTGGTGAAAAAGCTGTATCATCCTTCACTGCCGGAAAATCAGGGCCACGAAATCGCCGCTCGCCAGCAAAAAGGGTTTGGCGCGATGCTGAGTTTTGAGCTGGACGGCGACGAGCAAACGCTGCGTCGTTTCCTGAGTGCCCTGTCGCTGTTTACTCTGGCGGAATCGCTGGGTGGCGTGGAAAGTTTGATTTCACACGCCGCAACCATGACCCATGCGGGCATGGCTCCGGAGGCGCGCGCCGCCGCCGGTATTTCTGAGACGCTGCTGCGCGTTTCAACAGGTATAGAAGATAGTGAAGATTTAATTGCCGATCTGGAAAATGCCTTCCGGGTCGCTGCCGAGGGGTAAGCATGAGTGTTTCAGCACCAGCAGGGACGCCGGTTCGTCAACTGCACAAGTTTGGGGGCAGCAGTCTTGCCGATGTGAAGTGTTACCTGCGCGTGGCGGGTATCATGACCGAGTATTCCAGACCGGGTGACATGATGGTGGTTTCGGCCGCCGGCAGTACCACTAACCAGTTGATCAACTGGCTCAAGCTGAGCCAGAGCGACAGGCTTTCCGCGCATCAGGTGCAGCAAACGCTGCGCCGCTATCAGAGCGATCTTATTGGCGGCCTGCTGCCGCCGGACGTTGCCGATGGCCTGATTGCCGATTTTATCCACGACCTTGAGCGCCTTGCCGGACTGCTGGACGGCAAAATGACCGATGCGGTTTACGCAGAGGTGGTTGGGCACGGCGAGGTCTGGTCGGCACGTCTGATGTCTGCCGTCCTGAACCAACTTGGTGTTGAAGCCGCGTGGCTGGACGCCCGTGATTTTATGCGTGCTGAACGAGCTGCTCAGCCGCAGGTTGATGAGGGCCGTTCCTGGCCACTGCTGCAAAACTTGCTTGCCCAGCATCCGAATAAACGGCTGGTTGTCACGGGCTTTATTTGCAGCAACGAGGCGGGGGAAACCGTTCTGCTGGGACGTAACGGTTCTGACTACTCTGCGACGCAAATTGGCGCACTGGCCGGCGTTTCCCGTGTCACTATCTGGAGTGACGTTGCCGGTGTATACAGCGCCGACCCGCGTAAGGTTAAAGATGCCTGCCTGCTGCCGCTCCTGCGTCTTGATGAAGCTAGCGAACTGGCTCGCCTTGCCGCCCCGGTTTTGCACGCTCGTACCTTGCAGCCCGTATCCGGGAGCGATATCGACCTTCAGCTGCGCTGCAGCTATTCGCCTGAGCAGGGCTCTACGCGAATTGAGCGCGTGCTGGCCTCCGGCACCGGCGCACGTATTGTCACCAGTCACGACGATGTCTGCCTGATCGAGTATCAGGTGCCGTCGCATCAGGACTTTAAGCTGGCGCAAAAAGAGCTGGATCTGATCCTCAAGCGTGGCCAGGTACGCCCGCTGTCGATTGGCGTACATCCTGACCGTAACCTGCTTCAGCTTTGCTACACCTCTGAAGTTGCAAACAGCGTGCTGTTGCTTCTCCAGGACGCCGGTTTGCAGGGTGAACTGCGTCTGCGGGAAGGTCTGGCACTTGTGGCGATGGTGGGGGCGGGCGTTTGTCGTAACCCGCTGCATAGCCACCGCTTCTGGCAGCAGCTAAAAGATCATCCCGTCGAGTTTATCTGGCAGTCGGAAGACGGCATTAGCCTGGTGGCCGTGCTGCGCGTTGGTCCAACGGAGAGCCTGATTCAGGGCTTACATAAGTCGCTGTTTCGTGCTGAAAAACGTATTGGTTTGATGCTATTCGGAAAAGGCAATATCGGCTCCCGCTGGCTTGAGCTTTTTGCTCGTGAGCAGGAAGTTCTCTCTGCCCGTACCGGCTTTGAGTTTGTGCTTGCCGGCGTGGTTGATAGCAGCCGTAGCCTGCTGAACTATGAAGGGCTGGATGCCAGCCGCGCGTTGGCCTTCTTCAATGACGAGGCCGTCCAGCAGGATGAAGAGTCGCTGTTCCTGTGGATGCGCGCTCACCCTTACGATGATTTAGTGGTGCTGGACGTGACCGCCAGCGAGCAGCTTGCGGATCAGTATCTCGACTTCGCCAGCCACGGCTTCCACGTGATCAGCGCCAATAAGCTGGCCGGCGCGGGAAATGGCCATAAGTATCGCCAGATTCGCGATGCGTTTGAGAAAACGGGGCGCCACTGGCTGTACAACGCGACGGTAGGAGCCGGGCTTCCGGTTAACCACACCGTGCGTGACCTGCGCGATAGCGGTGATGCCATTTTGGCTATTAGCGGTATTTTCTCCGGGACGCTCTCATGGCTGTTCCTGCAGTTTGACGGCACCGTGCCGTTTACCGAGCTGGTGGATCAAGCCTGGCAGCAGGGGCTGACCGAGCCGGATCCGCGCGTTGACCTTTCTGGTAAAGACGTGATGCGTAAGCTGGTGATCCTTGCCCGCGAAGCGGGTTATGACATCGAGCCGGATCAGGTTCGGGTGGAATCTCTGGTACCTTCAGGCTGTGAAGGTGGCTCCATCGACCACTTCTTTGAAAATGGCGATGAGCTGAACGAGCAAATGCTGCAACGGCTGGAGGCCGCGCAGGAAATGGGGCTGGTGCTGCGCTACGTGGCTCGTTTTGATGCGAACGGCAAGGCGCGCGTTGGCGTTGAAGCCGTGCGTGCAGAGCATCCGCTTGCCGCTCTGCTGCCGTGCGATAACGTCTTCGCGATTGAAAGCCGTTGGTACCGTGATAACCCGCTGGTAATTCGCGGACCTGGCGCCGGCCGCGACGTGACGGCCGGGGCAATCCAGTCTGATTTGAACCGCCTGGCACAGCTGCTGTAGTTGCTTTTCCCCGCACTCTCTTCCTCCCGGAGGAGAGTGCGTTTTCCTGCAAGCCTTCCTTTCTACCCCCTCCTGAAAAAAATTCATCTTGAGTGAGAATTCCTCCACTTTCTGTGGTGATATTTCTGTTGACGCATTGGCGCTTTTCCGTCATCTTTCTATCCAGACGTCTAAACGTCTGGGTGGCAACGGGTGCAATAACACACAATAATGATGCGATTGATGAGGTAAGGGTATGAGCTTTTTTCACGCCAACCAGCGGGAAGCGCTGAATCAGAGTCTGGCCGAAGTGGCGGGGCATATTAACGTTTCCTTTGAGTTTTTCCCGCCGCGCACCAGTGAAATGGAACAAACCCTGTGGAAGTCAATCGACAGACTGAGCAGCCTGAAACCTCAGTTTGTCTCCGTGACCTACGGCGCAAACTCCGGTGAACGAGACCGTACCCACAGCATTATTAAAGGCATAAAAGATCGCACCGGCCTTGAGGCGGCTCCGCATCTCACCTGTATTGATGCGACACGCGATGAACTTCGCGCTATTGCGCAGGACTACTGGAACAGTGGTATCCGCCATATCGTTGCGCTTCGGGGCGATCTACCGCCTGACAGCGGAAAACCGGATATGTATGCCTCTGACTTAGTGGCTCTGCTGAAGGAAGTCGGCGACTTTGATATTTCCGTTGCGGCCTACCCGGAAGTACACCCCGAAGCCAAAAGTGCCCAGGCGGATTTACTTAACCTGCGTCGTAAAATTGAAGCCGGGGCTAACCGCGCGATTACTCAATTCTTCTTTGATGTTGAAAGTTATCTTCGCTTCCGCGACCGCTGTGCCGCGACCGGAATTGATGTTGAGATCATCCCTGGCATCCTGCCGGTATCTAACTTCAGACAGGCGAAGAAATTTGCCGACATGACTAACGTACGCATTCCTTCATGGATGGCGCAGATGTTTGAAGGTTTGGACAACGACGCAGAAACACGCCAGCTGGTTGGGGCGAATATCGCGATGGATATGGTCAAGATACTCAGCCGTGAAGGCGTGAAGGATTTCCATTTCTACACGCTGAACCGGGCGGAAATGAGCTATGCGATTTGCCACACTTTAGGTGTTCGTCCGGCGCTGTAACCGTTTATTTTCGATAAAAAAAGCCCCGCTTACATACGCGGGGCTTTTTGCTTAACTGGAAAAAGACGTTACTGATTGCCTACCTGCTCGCTGTAAGGCAGCGAGTCGTAATCCCTTAACGCGTTTTTCTCATACGGGTTACCAATCCAGCGGGTTGCTTCTACAAACTGCGGGCTGGCGATGGCTCGCGTTGCATCGTAGCCGTCGTAGGTTAAACCGGCCAAATCAGACCAGGTATGAATCAGTTCTGAGCTGCTGTACTTCCGGTTTATATCGCCCGAGAAGTCACGCGGATGAGCCTGCTGCCAGGTCGGTGACGTCCAGACAATAAACGGTATGGTGTACATATGACGCGTTGGGTTGCTTTCGTTACGACCCTGCGTCTGGTGCGGTGGCGTATCGTAAACCTCTTCCCCATGGTCTGAGAAATAGAGCAGGAAACCGTTAGGGTCGCTGGCTTTGTAGTCTTTGATCAGCGTGGAAACCACATGGTCGTTAAACAGGTTGGCGTTATCGTAGCTGTTGTAGGCTTCTTGCTGATCTTTGCTCAAACCTGCAGGTAAATCATCGGTTTTACCGTCAAACTTGCCCCAGTTTTCCGGGTAGCGGAAGTCGTAGCGAATATGCGTACCCAGCAAATGCACGATAATGAACTTCTTCGGTGCCGGGTCTGCCAGCACCTCTTTAAACGGTGCCAGGACGTTAGTGTCGTATTCGCGTGCGCTCTGCGTACGCTGCTGATTCATATAATATTGCTTGTCGGTCTGCCTTGAGAACACCGTCAGCATCGTGTTGCGCTCGGTCATTGTCTGCTGGTTGGTTATCCAGAATGTTTTGTAACCGGCCTGCTTCATCAGGTTCATCAGCGAAGGTTTGGTCAGATAAAGGTCCGGATCTTTCTCGTCCGCAAACGTCAGCGCCTGCTGCAGAATTTCGATGGTGTAAGGACGTGACGTGACGACGTTGTTAAACACCGTCATTTGCGGGTCGGTCTTGTGCAGCTCGTCCAGTTCAGGCGTTGTCTGGCGGTGATAGCCATAAAGGCTCATACGGCCACGCTGTGTCGACTCGCCAATCACCAGCACTAAGGTGCGCGGCGCGTTGCCGGAGGCATCTTTCAGGTTAGCCAAAGGCGGCAGCGCGTTGTTGGAACTGAGCATGCTGTTCAGGCTGTCCAACTGCTGGCGGTACTCGGTATAGGCGACGATAAACTGCCACGGTGCCGCGGGCTCAAGGCGAGAAGAAATGCTTGAGAACGAGTCGCCGATGCTGCGTTTGTTAATGAGCCACTCTTTGCCGACCGGATTAAGGACCAGACCAAACAGAATGGCGAAGGAAACCAGCCAGCGCCATGGATTTGGAATATAAACCGGGCGCAAGCGTGTCCAAAGCAGGATTGCCACCAGAGTATAGGCCAGCGTAATCAACAACAGCTTCAGGCTAAAATACTGGCTTAGATATTCGCTGGCTTCGTTGGCGTTTGTCTCGAACATCACAAACAGAACGCTTTGTGAGAACTCCTGTCCGTAAACAACGTAATAGCCGAGAGCCGCAATCGAAGCTGCCCACAGAACGACGCCGATAGCGGCGGCGATAATGCGCGTACGCTGTGGGAACAGAAAGACGGGAATAAACCACAGGGAGCTGAACAGCAGGGAATCACGCAGCCCCGTTGTACCGCTGTATCCTGTTGATAATATGGCAATCTGCAGAACCGATGAAAAATACCAAAAATAAAGTAAAACCCATCCAAGGGCTTTAATGCTGAACTTGCGTTCAGGCGGGTTCGATGTGAAGTGCATTCTCTTGCCTGTGCTAAAAAATTATCATTAACCGTAATGAGAAAACCTTAAGTAAGCCTTAGTTATGGACGCTACGGTGGCTTTTATTGACGAAAAAAGCCACCCGTAAACGAGTGACTTTTGCGCACAATATAGGAAATGTGTCTGGATAATGACAGCGGAATTTGGAGCTTGTTCCACAACGATTTACGGTGGCTCTACTTTTGCATGTTTATTGTCTTTTTATTTAAGAAGAATAAATAGTTAAGGCAAATTGCAATAATGATGAGCCTTTTAATTAGCCTGCAATGAAAAACCCCGCCGAAGCGGGGTTTAGAGGTAGTTAATAAAGAATTAACCGGTATTACGCATCCCGGCGGCAACGCCGGCGATGGTGACCATCAGGGCTTGTTCTACACGGGCATCAGGTTCTTCGCCTTTCTCTTCCGACTGACGTGAGCGGTGTAGCAGCTCGGCCTGCAGGACGTTCAGCGGGTCGGTGTAGATATTACGTAGGGTGATAGACTCGGCAATCCACGGTAAATCTTCCATCAGGTGCGAGTCATTGGCGATGTCCAGCACGACCTTGATGTCGGCTTCGAGCTGGTCACGAAGTTGTTTACCCAGCTTCCACAACTCGGGCTTCACCAGGCGCTGATCGTAGTATTCCGCCAGCCACAGGTCTGCTTTCGCAAATACCATCTCCAGCATACCGAGGCGAGTGGAGAAGAACGGCCAGTCGCGGCACATTGTTTCCAGTTCGCTTTGTTTCCCTTCCTCCACCACTTTTTGTAATGCAGCACCGGCTCCCAGCCAGGCAGGCAGCATCAGGCGGTTCTGGGTCCAGGCGAAGATCCACGGAATGGCGCGCAGAGATTCTACGCCGCCGTTTGGACGGCGTTTTGCCGGGCGAGAGCCCAATGGAAGTTTGCCCAATTCCAGCTCCGGCGTTGCGGAACGGAAATACGGCACGAAGTCTTCGTTTTCCCGAATATAGCCGCGATACATCTCGCATGAGGTGGCCGAAAGTGAATTCATAATCTGGATCCACTCTTTCTTCGGCTCCGGCGGCGGCAGCAGGTTAGCTTCAAGAATGGCGCTGGTGTAGAGCGACAGGCTGCTGATGGTGATTTCCGGCAGGCCGTATTTGAAGCGGATCATCTCGCCTTGCTCAGTCACACGCAGGCCGCCCTTCAGGCTTCCCGGTGGCTGTGAAAGCAGGGCCGCGTGAGCAGGTGCACCGCCACGACCGATAGAGCCACCGCGACCGTGGAACAGCGTCAGGGCAATCCCGGCCTTCTCGCAGGTTTTGATCAGGGCATCTTGCGCTTCGTATTGCGCCCAGGATGCAGCCATTACGCCCGCATCTTTCGCCGAGTCAGAATAGCCAATCATGACCATTTGCTTGCCCTGGATAAAGCCGCGGTACCAGTCAATGTTCAGCAACTGGGTCATTACGTCGTCGGCGTTATTCAGGTCGTCGAGGGTTTCAAACAGCGGCGCAACCGGCAGGGCGAAAGTACAACCGGCTTCTTTAAGAAGCAGGTGAACGGCCAGCACGTCGGAAGGCGTTTTGGCCATCGAAATAACGTAGGCCGCGATAGAACCACGCGGGGCTTCGGCGACCACTTTACAGGTTTCCAGCACTTCGCGGGTATCCGCGCTTGGTTCCCACTGGCGGGGCAGCAGAGGGCGCTTGGAATTCAGTTCGCGGATCAGGAAGGCTTGTTTGTCGGCCTCTGACCAGCTTTCGTAATCACCGATGCCAATATAGCGAGTCATTTCGCCCAACGCTTCGCTGTGGCGAGTACTTTCCTGGCGGATATCAATGCGTACCAACGGCACGCCGAAGCATTTCACGCGGCGCAGGGTATCCAACAGCTGTCCGTTGGCGATAATCCCCATCCCGCAGGCCTGCAGCGATTGATAACAGGCATAGAGCGGGTCCCAGAGCTGCTCGTTTTGAATGAGCAGACCTTCAGGTTTGGGCAGGCGCTGACCTTTCAGACGGGCTTCAAGCCATGCCTGAGTGGCAAGCAGCTGCTGGCGCAGCCCTTTCATGATGTGACGATAAGGTTCCTGGCCCGCATCCGGTCCTGCCAGCTCGCTCAGCTCCGCCGTACATTCCACCATCGACAGCTCTGAAACCAGCACCGCAATATCGCGCAGGAACAGGTCAGTGGCTTTCCAGCGGCTAAGCAGCAGGACGTGACGGGTGATTTCGGAGGTGACGTTCGGGTTACCGTCGCGGTCACCGCCCATCCAGGAGGTGAAACGTACCGGTACGAAGTCCACCGGTAGCTTGTAGTTCAGGTTCTCTTCGAGCTGCTCGTTAAGCTCGCGCAGGTAGTTTGGTACGCCTTCCCAGAGGCTGTTTTCCACCACCGCAAAGCCCCATTTGGCTTCGTCGACCGGAGAAGGGCGATGTTTACGGATTTCGTCGGTATGCCAGGCCTGAGCAACAAGCTGGCGCAGGCGGCGCATTATCTGGTTACGCTCGTAGTCGGCGAGATCGCTGTGGTCGAGTTGCTTCAGGCAGCTGTTCACTTCGACCAATTTGTGAATCAGGGTACGGCGGGTGATTTCCGTAGGGTGAGCGGTAAGCACCAGCTCCAGAGAGAGGGACTCAACGGCTTCACGAATTGCGGCTTCGCTGATGTCTGGCTGATTTTTTAATTTTTGCAGCGTTTTGGCGATAACTTCCGGGTTACTGACCGCTTCGCCCGTCGCGGAGATGCTGTGGTACTGCTCTGCGGTGTTGGCAAGATTAAGGAACTGGCTAAAAGCACGGGCGACGGGGAGCAGTTCATCATTTGAGAGGTTCTGCAGCGTGCTCAGCAGCTCCTGACGATGGGCTTCATTACCGGCGCGGGAGGACTTGGATAACTTACGGATCGTTTCTACGCGGTCAAGAATGTTCTCCCCCAGCGCATCTTTGATGGTATCTCCGAGCAGTTTTCCGAGCATGCTGACATTACTTCGCAAAGCAGAATAGCGTTCGTTCATATGACTCCAGCCCAATCTATTATGTAACTTAATTTCACCCGTGAAGGTTCAACACCGCCTTTTATAAAGCCACGTCGTTAACCATTCGTCAATTGCTACGAAATCGTTTCAGCAAACGAAGAAATGACGCGAATTTATGAAATTTAATTACCAACTTCGCTCATAAGCGTTTCTTATAAGAATAGCGATAAATCCAGATTAAAAAGGGGGTAAAACCCCCTTTCACCGCGATTTATTAATGCCAGCAAAAATGATGCACCACCTGAGTAATTAATTCCCGGGTCGGCTTAATAAAGCGTGTATCAATGTATTCATCCGGCTGGTGTGCCTGGTTGATGGAGCCAGGGCCAAGGACCAGCGTAGGGCATACGGTCTGGATAAACGGTGCTTCGGTGCAGTAGTTCACCACTTCCGTTTGTGCACCCAGCAGCTTCTCGACGACCTGGACGAGCTGGTGGTCCGGTGGGCATTCGTAGCCTGGAATCGGCGGATGCAGTTCCGAAATTGTCACACGGCCGGGCCAGCGCTGGCTCACCGGCTCTAATGCTTCGGTCAGTAAACCGTTCAGATCGTTTAATGTCATGCCCGGCAACGGGCGAATGTCCATGTGAAGTTCGCAACACGCACAAATGCGGTTTGCCGCGTCGCCGCCGTTGATATGGCCCAGGTTAAGGGTCGGATACGGCACGGTGAAAGCGTCGTGGTGGTAGCGGTCCTTCAGTGTGTTTCGTAGCGTGAGGATATGGCCAATCGCGTCATGCATCAGCTCAATCGCATTCACGCCCCGCGCCGGATCGCTCGAGTGGCCGGACTGCCCGAGAATGCGGATGGCATTCGACAAGTGGCCCTTGTGCGCGCGTACCGGCTGTAAAGACGTCGGTTCACCGATGATGGCGCAGTCCGGGCGCAGAGCCGTTGTTTCAGAGAAATAGCGGGCCCCCGCCATGGTGGTCTCTTCGTCGGCCGTCGCCAGGACGTAGAGCGGCTTTTTCAGGGTTGTCACATCCACGTCGCGCAGCGCATCCAAAATAAACGCGAAGAAACCTTTCATATCTGCGGTGCCCAGGCCGTAAAGCTTGTTGTCGTGCTCGGTCAGGGTAAACGGGTCACGCGTCCAGCGGCCATCGTCAAACGGCACGGTATCGGTATGCCCCGCCAGCAGCAGGCCGCCAGCGCCCTGGCCGCTGCTTGCCAGCATATTGAATTTATTGCGTGTGCCCGGAACGGGCTGAATTTCGACGTTAAAACCGAGATCGCGGAACCAACCTGCGAGTAAATTGATTAAAGACTCATTGCTTTGGTCCAGCGCGCTGTCGGTGGCGCTGATGGAAGGTGTCGCGATCAGGGCGCGGTAGATGTCGATAAAAGGGGGTAATTTCATCTTCACTGTTGACAGGCCTTAGGTTAGGATAGTATCAATATTCATGCAGTAATTATGAATAAAAATACAATAACGTTGAGCGTAAAGGAACAGTTAAGCGTTCCGGTGAATAAAAAACCACGCTAACGGACGTGGGTGAAAGCGTCAGGCTTGCACTCTGAGCAGACCGAAAAGACAAGGTGAACGACCCAGATGTTGAATACGCTGATTGTGGGTGCAAGCGGTTATGCAGGCGCAGAGCTTGTGAGCTATTTGAATCGCCATCCTGATATGAACATAACCGCTTTGACGGTTTCAGCGCAAAGTTCAGATGCAGGTAAATTGATATCTGATTTGCATCCGCAATTAAAGGGCATTGTCGATCTGCCGCTGCAGGCGATGTCCGACATCAGCGAGTTTAGCGAAGGCGTGGACGTGGTATTCCTGGCCACCGCTCATGAAGTTAGCCACGACCTGGCCCCGCAGTTCCTTGCTGCCGGCTGCGTAGTTATCGATCTCTCCGGTGCGTTTCGCGTTAACGATCCGGCGTTTTATGAACGTTATTACGGTTTTACCCATCAGCATCCTGAGCTGCTGGAAAAGGCGGTTTATGGCCTGGCAGAGTGGCAGGCCGATAAGCTGAAAGAGAGCAATTTAATTGCGGTGCCGGGCTGTTATCCGACGGCGTCTCAGCTGGCGCTGAAGCCGCTGATCGACGCCGATCTGCTGGATTTGAGCCAGTGGCCGGTGATCAACGCCACCAGTGGCGTAAGCGGTGCCGGGCGCAAGGCGGCGATTTCCAACAGCTTCTGCGAAGTTAGCCTGCAGCCCTATGGCGTGTTTAATCATCGTCATCAGCCCGAAATTGCTACCCATCTTGGTGCGTCGGTCATTTTCACCCCGCACCTCGGCAATTTCCCGCGCGGCATTCTGGCGACCATTACCTGCCGCCTGAAGGCGGGCGTAACGCAGCAGCAAATCGCTGAGACGTTTAGCCAGGCCTACGGCGACAAGCCGCTGGTTCGCCTGTATGAAAAAGGCGTGCCGGCGCTCAAAAATGTGGTTGGCCTGCCGTTCTGCGACATCGGATTTGCCGTGCAGGATGAGCACCTGATTGTCGTTGCCACCGAGGATAACCTGCTGAAAGGTGCCGCGGCGCAGGCAGTACAGTGTCTTAATATTCGTTTTGGCTTCGCCGAAACGCAGTCTCTTATTTAACCGTCTGTCGGGTGAAATGATGAATCCTTTAATTATCAAATTAGGCGGCGTACTGCTGGATAGCGAAGAAGCGCTGGAGCGCCTGTTTACCGCGCTGGTGAACTATCGTCAGTCCCATCAGCGCCCGCTGGTTATTGTTCACGGCGGCGGTTGCCTGGTGGATGAGCTGATGAAAAAGCTGGCACTGCCGGTGGAAAAGAAAAATGGCCTGCGCGTTACGCCTGCCGACCAGATTGACATTATTACCGGTGCGCTGGCGGGTACGGCTAACAAGACGCTGCTGGCGTGGGCAAAGAAGCACGGCATTAACGGCGTCGGCCTGAGCCTCGGCGACGGGGATAGCGTCACGGTGACCCAGCTTGACGAAGCGTTGGGCCACGTGGGTCTGGCTAAACCGGGTTCGCCAAAACTGATTAATACCCTGCTGGAAAACGGCTTCCTGCCGATTGTTAGCTCCATCGGCGTGACCGCGGAAGGCGAGCTGATGAACGTGAATGCGGACCAGGCGGCGACAGCGCTTGCCGCCACGCTCGGCGCGGACCTGATTCTGCTCTCAGACGTGAGCGGTATCCTGGACGGTAAAGGCCAGCGCATCGCCGAGATGACGGCGGCCAAAGCCGAGCAGCTGATTCAGCAGGGCATTATTACCGACGGCATGATAGTGAAAGTGAACGCGGCGCTGGATGCGGCCCGTACTCTGGGACGCCCGGTGGATATCGCCTCATGGCGCCACGCGGATCAGCTACCCTCTTTATTCAACGGCGTGGCTATTGGCACCCGGATTCTGGCATAGACAAAGAATAGTTTTAACAAGGACAAGACAATGCAAAATCACGGCATCAAAAAAATCGTTCTCGCATACTCTGGCGGCCTCGACACTTCTGCCATCATTCCATGGCTGAAAGAGAACTACGGCGGCTGCGAAGTGGTCGCCTGCGTGGTGGATATCGGCCAGGATCGTGAAGATCTGAAAGGCGTTGAGCAGAAAGCGCTGCGCTCCGGGGCTACTGAGTGCTACGTCGTGGATGCGCGTGAAGAGTTTATCAGCGACTATGTTTACCCTGTGCTGCAGACCGGCGCGCTGTATGAAGGCAGCTACCTGCTCGGTACCTCTATGGCGCGTCCGCTGATCGCTAAGGCGCTGGTAGATGTAGCGAACAAAGTGGGCGCTGATGCGCTGTGCCACGGTGCGACCGGTAAAGGTAACGACCAGGTGCGTTTCGAATCCACCTGGGCCGCGCTGGCTCCACATCTGAAGGTTGTTGCGCCATGGCGTGAGTGGAACCTGCGTTCCCGTGAAGCGCTGCTCGACTACCTGAAAGAGCGTGACATCCCGACCACCGCCTCACTGGAAAAAATCTACAGCCGTGACGAAAACGCATGGCACATTTCCACCGAAGGCGGCGTGCTGGAAAGCCCGTGGAATGCCCCGAACAAAGATTGCTGGGTGTGGACCGTTGACCCGCAGGAAGCGCCGGACCAGGCCGAGCAGGTGACCGTTACCGTTAAGCAGGGCAAAGTGGTTGCCGTTAACGGCGAAGCGATGAGCCCGTTCAAGTGTCTGGAAACCCTGAATGCGATTGGCTCTAAGCACGGTATTGGCCGTATCGATATCGTAGAAAACCGTCTGGTGGGCATAAAGTCCCGTGGTTGCTATGAAACCCCAGGGGGCACGATTATTATGGCCGCGCTGCGTGGCGTTGAGCAGCTGGTGCTGGATCGTGATTCCTTCAAATGGCGTGAGCAGCTGGGCCTCGAAATGTCCTACGTCGTGTACGATGGCCGCTGGTTTGCACCGCTGCGTAAATCTCTGCAGGCCTCTGCCGAGTCGCTGGCGGAAGAAGTGAACGGTGAAGTTGTGCTGCAGCTATATAAAGGCCAGGTGACGGCGATTCAGAAAAAATCACCGAACAGCCTGTATAGCGAAGAATTTGCGACCTTTGGCGAAGATGAAGTTTACGATCACAGCCATGCCGGCGGCTTTATCCGTCTGTTCTCGCTCTCTTCTCGTATCCGTGCGCTGAACGAACTTAAGAAGTAATTTTTACCCTCACTCTTTCCCTGGACAGGGAGTGGGTGAGGGGCAAACGAATATCAATATGATGAATGGAGCATGACTATGGCACTTTGGGGTGGGCGTTTTACTCAGGCAGCCGATCGGCGGTTTAAGCAATTCAATGACTCTTTGCGCTTTGACTATCGCTTAGCTGAGCAAGACATCGTAGGTTCCGTCGCCTGGTCCAAAGCGCTGGTCACCGTGGGCGTGCTGACTGAAGCTGAGCAACAGCAGCTCGAGCAGGCTCTGAAAGTTTTGCTGGAAGAAGTACAGGCCAATCCGCAGGCGATTCTGGAAAGCGACGCGGAAGATATTCACAGCTGGGTGGAAGGCAAGCTTATCGATAAAGTCGGTACGCTGGGTAAAAAACTCCATACCGGCCGTAGCCGCAACGACCAGGTCGCTACCGACCTGAAACTGTGGTGCAAAATGCAGGTTAGCGAACTGCTGGCGGCCACTCGCCAGGTTCAGCAGGCGCTGATTGAAACCGCCGAAGCGAACCAGGATGCCGTGATGCCGGGCTATACGCACCTACAGCGTGCGCAGCCGGTGACTTTTGCTCACTGGTGCCTGGCCTACGTTGAGATGCTGGCGCGTGACGAAAGTCGTTTACAAAGCACCTTGCAGCGCCTCGACGTTAGCCCGCTGGGCAGCGGCGCGCTGGCAGGGACGGCCTATGAGATTGACCGTGAGCAGCTGGCTGGCTGGTTAGGTTTTGCTTCTGCGACCCGCAACAGTCTCGACAGCGTATCTGACCGCGACCACGTGCTGGAACTGCTGTCCAACGCTTCTATCGGCATGGTTCATCTGTCCCGTTTTGCAGAAGACCTGATCTTCTTCAATACCGGAGAAGCCGGTTTTGTTGAGCTGTCCGATCGCGTGACTTCCGGTTCTTCGCTGATGCCGCAGAAGAAAAACCCGGATGCGCTGGAGCTGATCCGCGGCAAGTGTGGCCGCGTGCAGGGCGCGCTGACAGGCATGATGATGACCCTGAAAGGCCTGCCGCTGGCGTATAACAAAGATATGCAGGAAGACAAAGAAGGGTTATTCGACGCGCTCGATACCTGGCTCGACTGCCTGCATATGTCGGTGCTGGTGCTGGACGGCATTCAGGTTAAACGTCCGCGTTGCCAGGAAGCTGCCGAGCAGGGCTATGCCAATGCCACCGAACTGGCGGATTACCTGGTCGCCAAAGGCGTACCGTTCCGTGAAGCCCACCACATTGTCGGTGAGGCCGTCGTTGAAGCGATCCAACAAGGTAAAGCCCTGGAAGCCTTAGCCCTGGCCGATCTGCAGAAATTCAGTGCGGTCATTGGCGAAGACGTTTATCCGATCCTGTCGCTGCAATCCTGTCTCGACAAACGCGCCGCGAAAGGCGGCGTTTCTCCGAAGCAGGTTGCTCTGGCTATCGCTGACGCCAAACAGCGCCTGGTCTAATCCCCTCGAAATTTGAACAAAAAAAAGCGGACATACTGTCCGCTAAAAGTTCACGTTGGCTTTAATAATTCGTCAGGTTCAGAGAACAGAGAGTCTCTGCAGCCGCGCTTCGTTCTCGGGTAAGTAAGAGCGAAGCGCCTTGCTGTTGCGGGCTATTATTCACCAACATTGCTTGATAGGGATAATCGTTCGTTGCTATGCTATCTATCGCCATGAACTATCGTGGCACAGGAGGATAGAGAATGAATATTCGAGATCTTGAATACCTGGTGGCGCTGGCCGAGCACCGCCATTTTCGTCGGGCAGCGGATGCCTGTCACGTTAGCCAGCCGACGCTGAGCGGCCAGATTCGCAAGCTGGAAGATGAACTTGGCGTCATGCTGCTGGAGCGTACCAGCCGTAAAGTGCTGTTCACCCAGGCAGGTTTGCTGCTGGTAGATCAGGCCAGAACGGTGCTGCGTGAAGTCAAAGTGCTGAAAGAGATGGCAAGCCAGCAGGGCGAAGCCATGTCCGGCCCACTACACATCGGCCTGATCCCAACCGTGGGACCTTATCTGCTGCCGCAAATTATTCCGATGCTGCATCAAACCTTCCCTAAGCTGGAAATGTATCTGCACGAAGCCCAAACCCATCAGCTGCTGGCGCAGCTTGATAGCGGTAAGCTGGACTGTGCCATTCTGGCGCTGGTGAAAGAAAGCGAAGCGTTTATCGAAGTGCCGTTGTTTGATGAGCCAATGGTGCTGGCGGTTTATAAGGATCATCCATGGGCGAACCGCGACCGCGTGCCGATGTCCGATCTGGCCGGTGAAAAGCTGCTGATGCTGGAAGACGGGCACTGCCTGCGCGACCAGGCAATGGGCTTCTGCTTTGAAGCAGGCGCTGATGAAGATACCCATTTCCGGGCAACAAGCTTAGAAACGCTGCGCAACATGGTTGCAGCAGGCAGCGGCATTACGCTACTGCCAGCCCTTGCCGTACCGAAGGAGCGCCAGCGAGACGGGGTGGTTTATCTGCCGTGTTATAAACCAGAGCCGCGTCGTACCATCGGCCTGGTTTATCGTCCAGGGTCACCGCTGCGCAGCCGCTATGAGCAGCTGGCAGAGGCCATCCGCACTCAGATGGTTGGCCATTTCGACTCAGCGCTAAAACAGGCGATTTAAGCCGTTAAGCGCCGCTACCCGATAGGCTTCCGCCATCGTTGGGTAGTTAAAGGTGGTGTTAACGAAGTACTCAATGGTGTTACCGCCACCTTTCTGCTCCATAATCGCCTGGCCGATGTGAATAATTTCGGCCGCGCGCTCGCCAAAGCAGTGGATCCCCAGAATTTCTTTCGTCTCACGGTGGAACAGAATTTTCAGCGTCCCGACGTTCATCCCCACAATTTGCGCCCGCGCGAGGTGTTTAAACTGCGCACGGCCCACTTCGTAAGGCACTTTCATCGAGGTCAGCTGTTGTTCCGTTTTGCCCACGGAGCTGATTTCAGGGATGGTATAAATCCCGGTCGGAATATCTTCTACCAGATGGCCAGTCGCCTCGCCTTTTACCAGCGCCTGAGCGGCGATGCGTCCCTGGTCATAGGCCGCTGAAGCCAGGCTTGGGTAGCCGATAACGTCGCCCACCGCGTAAATATGCGGCAGCGCGGTTTGGTACATGCTGTTGACCTTGATAAGCCCACGGCTGTCCGCTTCCAGACCGATGTTCTCCAGCGCCAGCGAATCCGTGTTCCCGGTACGTCCATTGGCGTAAAGCAGGCAATCCGCCTTCACTTTTTTGCCGGATTTCAGGGAAACGATCACGCCGTCATCCACGCCTTCAATCTTCTCGAACTCTTCGTTGTGGCGGATAACCACGCCGCTGTTCCAGAAGTGATAGGAGAGCGAGTCCGACATTTCCTGATCGAGGAAAGCCAGCAGGCGATCGCGGGTGTTGATCAGGTCGACTTTGACGTTCATCCCACGGAAGATCGAAGCGTATTCGCAGCCGATCACCCCGGCACCATAGATGATCACATGGCGTGGTTCGTGATGCAGGCTAAGGATAGAGTCGCTGTCGTAGATGCGCGGATGGGTAAAATCAACCTCCGGCGGGCGGTAAGGCCGCGAGCCGCAGGCAATGACAAACTTCTCGGCGGTATAGGTTTCGACCGATCCATCGTGGCACTGCAGCGCGATGGTATGTTCATCCACAAAGTGCGCGTCCCCCTGCAGCATTTCGCAGCGATTACGCTCGTAAAAGCCCTGGCGCATGCGGGTTTGCTGGTTAATCACGCTATCGGCGTGGTTAAGGATGTCGGCAAAAGAGGAGCGGAGAAGGTGAGTGTGGTCGCTGTATAACGGGTTTTGATTGAATTCAATAATGCGGCTGACTGCGTGGCGGAGGGCTTTTGAAGGGATGGTGCCCCAGTGGGTGCAACCGCCGCCGACATTATGGTAGCGCTCAATCACCGCTACCCTGGCTCCTTGTTTCACCAGACCCATGGCGGCACCTTCGCCTCCGGGACCGGAACCAATCACTATTGCGTCATAATCGTAGGTTTGTGGCATTGTAAGGCTTACCTGTTTTTATACATAAAGGCAACACGATGGTAACATCAACCGGGAATTTCCCCAATTCTTGTTGTGCTTTTTACCGCCAGTTCAGGTCAATGTTCCGTAAACAATCATTCACAATACACTATAAAAGCGGTAGCTTGATTCTCTGATATAGTTCCAGCTCTGTTTGAAGGATTCAGGCAATATGATGGGTGTAAGAGCGCAACAAAAAGAGAGAACCAGGCGTTCTTTAGTCGAAGCCGCATTTAGCCAGCTAAGCGCCGAAAGAAGCTTTGCCAGCCTGAGCCTGCGTGAAGTTGCCCGCGAAGCCGGCATTGCGCCGACGTCATTTTATCGCCATTTCCGCGATGTTGATGAACTCGGCCTTACCATGGTCGATGAAAGTGGCCTGATGCTGCGTCAGCTAATGCGCCAGGCGCGTCAACGCATCGCGAAGGGCGGCAGCGTTATCCGCACGTCGGTTTCCACCTTTATGGAATTTATCGGCAATAACCCTAATGCCTTCCGCCTGCTGCTGCGCGAGAGATCGGGCACGTCTGCGGCGTTTCGTGCCGCGGTTGTCCGTGAAATTCAGCACTTCATTGCGGAACTTGCCGACTATTTAGAACTCGAAAATCGCATGCCTCGCAGCTTCACGGAAGCGCAGGCGGAAGCGATGGTCACGATTGTTTTTAGTGCAGGTGCCGAAGCGCTGGACGTTGATATCGAACAACGTCGCCAGCTCGAAGAGCGACTGGTGCTGCAGTTACGTATGATCTCGAAAGGGGCCTACTACTGGTATCGCCGGGAACAAGAAAAAATGGCGCTTGCTCATTTATCCGAAGAGTGAAGGAACGAGCAGCAATGAAACAGTTACAAGATAGAGGTACGTTAGCGCTGGCGTTTATCGCTGGTCTGTCGATCAACGGATCTTTTGCCGCGCTGTTTAGCTCGGTGGTCCCGTTCTCGATTTTCCCTGTTATTGCCCTGGTGCTGACGGTTTACTGCCTGCATCAGCGTTACCAGAACCGAACTATGCCCGTTGGGTTACCGAGCCTTGCCGCCGCGTGCTTTGTCTTAGGCGTGCTGCTTTATAGCTCTGTAGTTCGCGTTGAGTACCCGGTGATTGGCTCTAACTTTGTGCCTTCGATTCTGTCGGTGATGGTGCTGTTTTGGATTGTATTTAAGGTTCGTTCCCGTAAGTCAGAAGCGGCCGAGTAAGCCAGACGAAAACAAAAAAGGACGCCTCGGCGTCCTTTTCTTATTTGCGTGTGAGCAGTACGCCACATTCCATATGGTGCGTATACGGGAACTGGTCGAACAGCGCGAGCCGGGCGATGTTGTGGGTCTGAGACAAGGTCTCCAGATTCTCGCACAGCGTTTGTGGGTTGCAGGAGATATAAAGGATGTGCGGGTAGGCCTGCACCATTTTTACCGTGTCAGCATCCAGGCCGCTGCGTGGTGGATCGACAAAAATGGTCTCGCACTGATAGCTCTTAAGATCGATCCCCTGCAGGCGGTTAAACTCCCTGACGCCGTTCATCGCCTGGGTAAACTCTTCTGCCGCCATGCGGATGATTTGCACGTTATCAATGTTGTTGGCCGTGATGTTGTACTGTGCCGCCGCAACAGAGGGTTTCGCAATTTCGGTTGCCAGCACGCGGTCAAAATTACGGGCCAGCGCCAGCGAGAAGTTACCGTTCCCGCAGTACAGCTCCAGCAGATCGCCGCTTGAGTTTTCCGTCGCGTTCAACGCCCACTCCAGCATCTGAATATTCATGGCGGCGTTTGGCTGGGTGAAGCTGTTCTCAACCTGGCGGTAAATCATCTCTTTGCCGGCTACCGGCAGACGCTCGTCGATGAAATCCTGGTCCAGCTCAATTTTGGTTTTGGTGGCGCGCCCAATTAAGTGCACGTCAAAACCACGTGCACGCAGGCTGTCGCGCAGCGCTTCGGCGTGCCGCTGCCACTCATCATCCAGCTTGCGGTGGTAGAGCAAAGAGACCACGGCCTGATTGCTCAGGGTGGTCAGGTAGTCAATCTGGAACAGCTTGTGGCGCAGCGCTGGAATATCTCGAACGCCGTCCAGCATGGCTGGCATCAGGGCGTTAATCAGCTCGCTTGCCGCCGGGAAGCTGTTGACGCGGATGCGGCTTTTGGTCTGTTGATCGAACATGATGTGATAGAGATCGTCACCTTCATGCCAGATACGGAACTCGGCTCGCATACGGTAGTGACTGACCGGTGAGCGGAATACCTCCGGGGCCGGTGCGGCAAAGGGCGCCATCATGCCTTGCAGGCGAGTGACTTTTTCCGCCAGCTGCGCGTCGTACTGATCTGTCGGGAGGTGTTCAGGGGTCATGGCTAGCCATCCAGTCGGTCAATGAATACAAACTACGCGGCGATTGTAGGGATTCAACTCACGATGTCCAGCCCGATTGCTATAAGAAGTTCTGCTGGAAGTCTGGACATCTATATAAGCCTAACGGTAGCATGGCTTTTCCGGCCTCCTGAGAGTTAAAAGGGAACCCAGTGTAATTCTGGGGCTGACGCGCAGCGATAAGGATCGGCGAGATGAACGCATTAAGCAGACACTGCTTTCTATATATAAGCGGGAAGTCCTCATCTCAATTAAGCCCCCAAGCCCGAAGACCTGCCGGAATGACGTCGCAAGTGATATGGCTATCGCGTGCTATTTGCCATATCTGCGGCATCCTATTCGAAAGCGGATGCTTATATAAATGATGATAAAGAAGGTTTCGCTGTTGACGGCTCTGTCCGCAACGGCTTTTTCAGTTTGGGCGCAGGACAGCAATACCGACAATACTCTGGTGGTCACGGCGAACCGTTTCCAGCAGCCGGTGAATACCGTACTGGCGCCGAACTCGGTGGTTACGCGTGAAGATATCGATCGCTGGCAGTCAAAATCGCTGACCGACGTAATGCGCCGTCTGCCGGGGGTGGATATTGCGCAAAACGGTGGGCTTGGCCAGCTCTCCTCAGTGTTCATTCGCGGGACTAATTCCAGCCATGTGCTGGTGCTGATTGACGGTATCCGCCTGAATCAGGCCGGCGTGACCGGTTCTTCCGACCTCAGCCAGATTCCAGTTTCTCTTGTTCAGCGCGTAGAGTACATCCGCGGGCCTCGTTCTGCGGTCTATGGTTCTGATGCTATTGGCGGGGTCATCAACATTATCACTACTCGTGATAAAGACGGCACAACGCTGACGGCCGGAATGGGCTCCAATGGTTACCAGAACTATGACGCCAGCACGCAGCAAAAGCTGGGGGATAACACCCGCGTGACCCTGGCAGGTAACTATGAGTACACCAAAGGCTTCGACGTTGTGGCCGATGGCAATACTGGAGGCCTGCGTCAGCCCGATCGCGACGGATTTATGAGTAAATCCCTTTATGGCGCGCTGGAACACAATTTCTCTGAGCAATGGAGCGGCTTTGTTCGCGGCTACGGTTACGATAACCGCACGGCCTATGATGGCTTCTACAGCAGCTTTACGCCAAACCAGCTGGTGGACACCCGTCAGCTCTATAGCCAGACCTGGGATACAGGGCTGCGTTTTAACAACGATATCTTCCATTCGCAGCTGATCTCCAGCTACGGCCACAGCAAAGATTACAACTTCGACCCGCGCCTTGGCCGCTATGACTCCAGCGCGACCCTCGATGAAATTAAGCAGTACAACCTGCAGTGGACCAACTCCGTTGATGTAGGCGCAGGGAATATCGGCGCGGGCGTTGACTGGCAGAAGCAAAGCACTGAACCGGGCACTAACTATCTTACTGACGCTTACGATCAGCGTAATACCGGCGTCTATCTGACTGCGCTACAAAAGTTGGGTGATTTCACCTTTGAAGGTGCTGCACGTAACGACTCTCACTCAGAGTTCGGTAATCACGGAACCTGGCAGAGCAGCGCCGCATGGGAATTCGTTGAGGGATATCGCTTCATTGCTTCCTACGGTACGGCCTTTAAGGCACCAAATCAGGGGCAGCTGTTTGGCTTCTACGGCAACAGAAACCTGAACCCTGAAGAAAGCCGTCAGTGGGAAGGGGCATTTGAAGGATTAACGTCGGGCGTAAACTGGCGTGTTTCTGGCTATCGCAACCTTGTTGATAACCTGATCGACTTTAACAATAAAACGCTGAGCTATTACAACGTCGGCAAGGCCAATATTAAAGGTATTGAAGGTACAGCTTCCTTCGATACCGGGCCTGTGCAGCACAGCGTTAGCTATGATTATGTTGATGCCCGTAATGGACTGACCGATGCACCGCTGGCGCGTCGAGCCAAACAGCAGGTGAAGTATCAGCTTGACTGGGCACTTTACGATCTTGACTGGAGCGTAACCTACCATTACCTGGGCTCGCGCTACGACACCGATTTCAATACCAATAAAACCGTCAAAATGGGTGGTGTTAGCCTGTGGGATGTCGCGTTGTCGTATCCAGTCACGTCACAGCTGACCGTTCGTGGTAGAATAGCTAACCTGTTCGATAAAGATTACGAGACGGTTTATGGCTACCATACTGCAGGACGGGAATACTACTTGTCTGGCAGCTACACCTTCTGATGCACATCCTACCGTGCTGGTTTTTGACTCCGGCGTCGGTGGGTTGTCTGTCTACAATGAGATTCGGCAGCTTCTGCCGGATCTTCATTTCATCTACGCCTTCGACAACGTGGCGTTTCCTTACGGCGAAAAGAGCGAAGAGTTTATCGTCGACCGGGTGGTTTCAATAGTGACTGCTGTCCAGCAGCATTATCCTTTGGCCCTCGCCGTTATCGCCTGTAATACTGCAAGCACCGTTTCTCTCCCGGCTTTACGTGAAAAGTTCGACTTCCCTGTTGTTGGCGTTGTGCCAGCCATTAAACCGGCAGCACGTTTGACGACAAATGGTGTAGTGGGCCTGCTTGCAACTCGCGGCACGGTAAAGCGGCCTTATACTCACGAGCTTATCTCCCGGTTTGCTACCGAATGCAAAATTGAGATGCTGGGTTCGGCCGAGCTGGTGGAGCTCGCTGAGGCGAAGCTTCATGGTGAGCCAGTCCCGCTGGATGAGCTGCGTAAAATCCTGCGTCCGTGGTTACGTATGTCGGAGCCACCGGATACCGTTGTATTAGGCTGCACGCACTTCCCTCTATTACAGGAAGAGCTGTTGGAAGTGTTGCCGGAAGGGACAAGACTGATTGATTCCGGAGCCGCCATTGCAAGACGTACCGTTTGGTTGCTTGAACATGAAGCGCCGGATGCGGCTTCTGCAGATCAGAATATTGCCTATTGTATGGCGTTCACGCCTGAAACCGCGCAATTAATGCCCGTTTTACAACGTTACGGGTTCGAAAAGCTCGAAAAACTGGCACTTTAGCGGCATTTTGAGTAAAAAAACGGCGCTTGAAAGTTTTTTTCAAATTAGGGGTTGTCAGGCTCTGAGAACTC
>NZ_JACARU010000023.1:0-85842 GCF_013386425.1 Cedecea sp. P7760
GGGAGAGGGGGAATAAAGAAACTCAGCCTATCCCCTCTCCCAAAGGGGGGGGGAATAAAGATGCCTGATCTATCCCCTCTCCCTTCCAGGGAGAGGGTTAGGGTGAGGGTAAAAATCAATGCACGCTTTTCGCCTGCACCACAATCTCCTGATAATTCTCAGGCATTGGCTCGTACGGCGTCTCACTCGACGTTGGTTGGTCAGACTTCAGCGCTTTGAGCGCGGTTTTCAGCGAGAACCAGCCGAGCACCACAACTACCACCATAAAGAAGATGGTCAGCCCCGCGTCCAGGCGGTTATTGAACACCAGTTGGCTAAGCTGCGACTGCGTGTACTGCGCCGGAATATTCCCGCTGTCGATCATCGCCTGGAATTTGTTGGCGATAGCCAGGAAGCCCACTTTCGCATCCGAACTGAACGCTTTTTGCCAGCCTGCCGTTAAAGTACAAACCAGCAGCCAGGCGGTCGGCATCAGAGCAACCCACGCATAGCGCTGCTTCTTCATCTTGAACAGCACAACCGCACAGAGCATCAGCGCCATGCCCGCCAGCATCTGGTTGGCGATGCCGAACAGCGGCCACAGCGTGTTGATGCCGCCCAGCGGGTCGACCACGCCCTGATGCAGGAAGTAGCCCCATGCCAGTACGCAAAGCCCGGTTGCAAGCAGGTTGGCCGGCAACGAGTCGGTTCTTTTCAGCCCGGGTGAAATGACTCCCAGCAGGTCTTGCAGCATAAAGCGCGCCGCGCGAGTCCCGGCATCCACCGCCGTCAGGATGAACAGCGCTTCAAACAGAATGGCAAAGTGATACCAGAACGAGACGTCCATCAGCCCGCCCAACGCGCCGTGCAGAATGTACGCCATCCCCACGGCAAGCGTTGGTGCCCCGCCTGCGCGAGAGATAATGCTCTGCTCGCCGACTTCACTGGCAATAGTGGTCAGCGTTTCCGGGGTGATATGGAAGCCCCACCCGCTCACTACCTGCGCGGCAGAAGCCACAACGTCAGCCGTGCCTGCCGGAGCCAGTACGGCCATCGGGCTGTTCATCGCGAAGTACACGCTAGGGTCGATAACACAGGCCGCCACCAGCGCCATGATGGCGACAAAGGATTCCATCAGCATGCCGCCGTAGCCAATGAAGCAGGCCTGATTTTCATTCGCCAGCATTTTCGGCGTGGTGCCGGAAGCTATCAGCGCGTGGAAGCCAGAAACAGCCCCGCAGGCGATGGTGATAAACAGGAACGGGAACAAGTCACCGCTCCAGACCGGGCCGGTACCATCGATGAATTTTGTTAATGAAGGCATCTGCAGCGTCGGGCGCATGATCAAAATGCCGATCGCCAGCCCGATGATGGTGCCAATTTTCAGGAAGGTGGAGAGATAGTCGCGCGGCGCCAGCAGCAGCCACACCGGCAGCACTGAAGCCACAAAGCCGTAGCCCACCAGCATCCACGTCAACTGTACGCCCGTGAAGTCGAAGTACGGTGCCCAGGTTTCACTCTCAGCCACCCAGCCGCCGGAGATAATGGCAAATACCAGCATCACCAGGCCAATCACCGACACTTCGCCAATGCGCCCCGGGCGCAAATAGCGAATATAGACGCCCATAAACAGCGCCAGCGGGATGGTAAAGGCAACGGTGTATGTCCCCCAAGGGCTATGGGTCAGCGCCTTCACCACGATCATCGCCAGCACGGCCAGGATAATCACCATGATCATAAAGCAGGCTACCAGCGCGATAACGCCCGCGGTGTTGCCCATTTCTTCTTTAACCAATTCCCCCAGCGAGCGCCCGTTGCGGCGCGTGGAGACAAACAGCACCATAAAGTCCTGTACGGCTCCTGCCAGCACCACGCCCGCCAGCAGCCAAAGCATGCCCGGCAGATACCCCATTTGCGCAGCAAGTACCGGCCCCACCAGCGGCCCCGCCCCGGCAATAGCGGCAAAGTGGTGGCCAAACAGCACTTTTTTATCCGTTGGGACGTAATCAAGACCGTCATTGTTCCGCACGGCCGGCGTCATGCGCGTGGCATCCACCGTCAGCACGCGTTTCGCGATAAACAAGCCGTAGTAGCGGTAGGCAATCAGGTAAATACAGACTGAGGCAATGACAATCCACAGCGCATTTATCTGCTCACCACGATTCAGAGCGATGTAGCCGAGGGCAAATGCGCCTATCAAAGCAAGCACGACCCAGACGAGGTGTTTCCCAAATCTATCCATCAATTTTGTCCGTTTTCTAAGTGGATACCGAGAGTTGTTACATTTTGTATCTAGCCTGGAATAGCGGTTCTCACAATCTGAAGCGGGCAAAACGCGGGGCATTTACCTCAGTTTGTTAATGAGATCACCTAAATATGTATCGCAACCGTAAAGTCGGCAGGTCAATTGTGGAATATCAGGTTGGTGAATGGTTAACGCGGGGATTGATAACCAGGGATGATTAATTAGCGGAATTAATTGGTTTTAAATGTCAACTGAGAAAGACATTGATAATTGTTTTCATTTGCAATAGCGTGTTTCCGCACTTTCAACTCCAGGCACTTTTGCCGCGTCCTTCCTCATTTGGGAAAGGAGTTTACGGGACGCAGGCGGTGACACTCAGGATAAATAATGAACAATACATTATCGTACTCCCTCGCCACGTTGGTGAGTCTGGGCCTCTACGGCACTGCCTTTTCGGCGGCAGCAGAGACGGCACCCGTAGAAAATGAAGACACGCTGGTCGTCACCGCTGCCCAGCAAACGCTGCAGGCACCCGGCGTGTCGATTATCACCTCCGAAGAATTAAAGAAGCACCCTGTCGCGCGTGACGTCTCTGAAATCATTCGTACCATGCCAGGGGTTAACCTTACCGGCAACTCTACCAGCGGGCAGCGCGGCAACGGCCGCCAGATTGATATTCGCGGCATGGGGCCAGAAAACACGCTGATCCTGATTGACGGTAAACCGGTCACCAGCCGTAACTCCGTCCGCCTTGGCTGGCGCGGCGAGCGTGATACCCGAGGCGATGCCTCGTGGGTTCCGCCTGAAATGATCGAGCGTATTGAAGTCCTGCGTGGCCCGGCGGCGGCTCGCTACGGTAACGGCGCGGCGGGCGGCGTGGTGAACATTATTACCAAACGCAGCAGCAACGAGTTCCACGGCAGCTGGAATACCTATTTCAACGCGCCGGAACACAAAGACGAAGGCTCGACAAAACGCACCAACTTCAGCCTGACGGGGCCACTGGGGGATGACGTCAGCTTCCGGCTTTACGGCAACCTGGACAAAACGCAGGCGGATGCCTGGGACATCAACCAGGGACATCAGTCGCTGCGCACCGGATCCTACGCCAGCACGCTTCCTGCCGGCCGCGAAGGGGTTATCCATAAAGACCTGAACGGGCTGATCCGCTGGGAGTTTGCACCGATGCAGGCGCTGGAGTTTGAAACAGGCTACAGCCGCCAGGGCAACCTCTACTCGGGTGATACACAAAACACCAACAGCAACCAGCTGGTGAAGGATAACTACGGCAAAGAGACTAACCGCCTCTACCGCCAGAACTATGCCGTCACCTGGACCGGCGGCTGGGATAACGGCGTCACCACCAACTCCTGGGTGCAGTACGAACACACCCGCAACTCGCGCATGAACGAAGGCCTGGCGGGCGGCACGGAAGGGATCTTCGCCAATAATCAGTTCTCGGATATCAACCTTAGCGATGTGCTGCTGCACAGCGAAGCGAGCATTCCGTTTGACCTGCTGGTGAACCAAAACCTCACCCTCGGCAGCGAATGGAATCAGCAACGCATGAAGGATGGTTCGTCGAACAGCCAGTCATTGAGCGAAGGCGGTGCGATTCCGGGTATGTCGTCCACCATCCGCAGCCCTTATTCGAAAGCAGAAATCTTCTCCCTGTTCGCCGAGAACAACATGGAGATAACCAGCAGCACTATGCTGACGCCGGGTCTGCGCTTCGATCATCACTCCATCGTGGGGAATAACTGGAGCCCGTCGCTGAACCTTAGCCAGGAGCTGGTGGAAGACCTGACGCTGAAGCTCGGTATTGCCCGCGCCTACAAGGCGCCAAGCCTGTATCAGACTAACCCGAACTACATTCTCTATAGCCGTGGCCAGGGCTGTGCCGCGAGCGCAGGGGCCTGTTACCTGATGGGCAACGAGGATTTGAAAGCCGAAACCAGCGTCAACAAAGAGATTGGGCTGGAGTTCAAGCGCGACGGCTATCAGGCCGGGATCACCTGGTTTAGAAACGACTACCGCAACAAGATCGAATCCGGCTATTCGCCTGTTGCCTCTAACAGCAAGAAAACCGATATCTATCAGTGGGGCAACGTGCCAAAAGCGGTTGTGGAAGGGCTGGAAGGCACCATTAATCTGCCGCTGACGGACACCGTAAGCTGGAACAACAACCTGACTTATATGCTGCAAAGCAAAAATAAGGAAACCGGCGATCGCCTGTCGATCATCCCGGAATACACCCTTAACTCGACGCTGAGCTGGCAGGTTCATCAGGATGTTTCGCTGCAAAGCACCCTGACCTGGTACGGCAAGCAGGCTCCGAAGAAGTACAACTACAAGGGCGAACCGGTTACCGGCAGCGACACCAACGAGGTCAGCCCTTACAGCATCATTGGCATGAGCGCGACCTGGGACGCGACCAAAAACGTCAGCTTAACCGCCGGCATTGATAACCTGCTGGATAAGCGCCACTGGCGCGCGGGTAACGCCCAGACCACCGGGAATGCCACCACCAACGCTTATATGTATGGCGCGGGTGCCGAGACCTACAACGAGTCTGGCCGCACGTATTACATGAGCGTCAATACGCACTTCTAAACCCTCTCCGGGAGGCTAATTAGCCTCCCCCTCTTTCTTCACCTTGCTGGTGAAAAAATCGCTTGATGCCCGTTCATAAGAAAATGTTATAGTCGAAAAAACCATACAAAAAACGCACACAACACGACCTTCAACAAGGAGTTACCTCTGATGGCTCAAGCATTATCTCTCGAAGACTTTTTAACCTCAGTACAGTCACGCGACCCGCATCAGGTTGAATTCGCTCAGGCGGTTCGCGAAGTTATGAGCACGCTGTGGCCGTTTCTTGAGAACAATCCGCAGTACCGCCAGCAGGCGCTGCTGGAACGCCTGGTTGAACCCGAACGCGTGATCCAGTTTCGCGTAGCCTGGGTGGATGACAACAATCAGGTGCAGGTTAACCGGGCATGGCGCGTGCAGTTCAGCTCGGCGATTGGCCCCTTCAAGGGCGGGATGCGCTTCCACCCTTCCGTTAACCTGTCGATCCTGAAGTTTCTCGGCTTTGAACAGACCTTTAAAAATGCCCTCACCACGCTGCCGATGGGCGGTGGCAAAGGCGGCAGCGACTTTAACCCTAAAGGCAAAAGCGAAGGCGAAATCATGCGTTTTTGCCAGGCGCTAATGCTTGAGCTGTACCGCCATCTGGGCCCGGACACCGACGTTCCGGCGGGCGATATCGGCGTTGGCGGCCGCGAAGTCGGCTACATGGCGGGGATGATGAAAAAACTCTCCAACAACACCGCCTGCGTGTTCACGGGCAAAGGGCTGTCGTTCGGCGGTAGCCTGATTCGCCCGGAAGCGACCGGCTACGGGCTGATTTACTTCACCGACGCCATGCTACAGCGCCACGGTCTGGGCTTCGAAGGCATGCGCGTGGCGGTTTCCGGCTCCGGCAACGTGGCCCAGTATGCGATTGAAAAAGCCATGTCGCTCGGCGCACGCGTGGTCACCGCCTCCGACTCCAACGGCACCGTGGTCGACGAAGCAGGCTTTAGCGCAGAAAAACTGGCACGCCTGTGCGAAATCAAAGCCAGCCGCGACGGCCGCGTAGCAGATTATGCCCGCGAATTTGGCCTCACTTACCTGGAAGGCCAGCAGCCGTGGAGCGTGCCGGTTGATATTGCTCTGCCATGCGCAACTCAAAACGAGCTGGACGTCGACGCGGCACAAACGCTCATCGCCAACGGCGTGAAGGCCGTAGCCGAAGGGGCAAATATGCCGACAACGATCGCCGCTACGGATTTGTTTGTGGAAGCCGGCGTGCTGTTTGCGCCGGGCAAAGCGGCAAACGCGGGCGGCGTGGCAACGTCAGGGCTGGAGATGGCGCAGAACGCCGCTCGCCTGAGCTGGAAGGCTGAAAAAGTGGATATTCGCCTGCACCACATCATGCTTGATATTCACCAGGCCTGCGTGGAGTACGGCGGAGAAGGGAAACAAACGCAGTACGTGCGCGGCGCAAACATCGCCGGGTTCGTCAAAGTTGCGGACGCGATGCTGGCTCAGGGCGTGCTGTAACTTACGCGGTGAGGGCCTTCGCCCTCACCCATTTTCATCTACAAGGTCAGCTTCATTTCGTACTGCTGGAGCGCATCCTGAGTAAAACCGCTGCTTAAAAATAACGGCGCAACGGCTTCGGGCAGGCTGGGGATAGTCACTATTCCAGGGAACCGATGCTGAAGTAAAGCCAGCAGTTTTTTGGCCTTCCCTTTCCGTCGCGCATGCGGCTCAACAAACAGCCCTCTTAACTTCGGTATCTCACCTGGGATAACCATCGCATAGGCCACATCATCCAGCACAAAGGCCTTACCGGGCAGCTTATACAGCGTTTCAGCCGCACAAAGCCACGGCAGCGGAGCGTCGTTACTGGCCACCATTCTACGAGTCATTTGCAGCGGGTCGACTTCTGCCAGCTCCCCGTCGGCTTCGCCTTCCGGCACGCCAGAGGAGTGAAAGCCCACCAGCGTTTTCTGGCGCACAAAGCCCATTCGCTCATACAGCGCCAGCCCGCCCTCGTTGCCTAAGATCACTTCAAGGAAAAACTGCTTATCGCCACGAGTCCTCGCTTCGTCGATCAGTTGCTGAATGAAGATTTTGCCTAACCCCTGCCCGCGCAGCTCCGGACGAATGGCAAACGCGGCAAGGCGACAGGTTTGCCCGCGCCGGGTCACCAGCGCCATGGCTTTAGGCTCCCCGCGGTCAAGCCAGACGAGGCTATCTCCGGGGAAAAGATCTTCAGAGACGAATCGCCAGCCGAAGGTTTCCCCGTCAAGTCGGAACGGCACCACGTACTGTTCAAAGCAGTGGGTCAATATCTCTGCCAGCTGGAAACTGTTCCAGTTAAGCGCCGGTTTGCTGACGATCTCGTGCTGCATGCTATCCCCCGCTCGAAGCGAATTTTATTCTTCGGAACAGAGTGTTTAGCACATGTCGAAGGATCACGATATCGGCTCGGGTGCTGCAGACCCCGATTTATTCAACGGCTTAACGCGAAACCACGGCAGGCAAAGCTGGATCAGCGGCCCGATAGCCAGAGCATAAAGCACGGTGCCCACGCCAAAACTGCCGCCCATCAGCCAGCCGGAGAGCAGCACGGTCACCTCGATGGCGGTACGCACGCTGCGCACGGACCAGCCTGTTCTGGCATTAATCCCGGTCATCAGGCCGTCTCGTGGCCCGGCGCCAAAACCTGCGCCAATGTACATTCCGGTCGCCAGCGCATTCACGACCAAAGCGCCTGCCAGCAAAAACGAACGAGCCACAAGCGATTCCAGCGGCGGCATTAACGCCAGCGTGGCATCCGCCGCCAGCCCTAAAACAATCACGTTGCTGATGGTGCCCAGCCCAGGACGCTGGCGCAGCGGGATCCACAGCAGCAGCACCAGCGCGCCAACGATTATCATCACCAGGCCCAGATTTAACGAAAGCAGCCTCGCCACGCCGAGATGGAAGACGTTCCACGGATCGGCCCCCAAATCTGCGCGAACAAACATCGCGGTTGAAACACCGTAAAAGACCAGGCCGGTATAGAGCTGCAGCAGGCGGCGAGCCATCATGATAAATATCCTCGTTGTATTTTTATGGCTATACCCTCTCGCAAAATGGACTTAGTATTAAGGTCCAGTTATCAGAAAGTGGACTGCTATGACGCTGCGCAGAATCGGTACTTCGTCTTTAACACGCCTGCTGGGCCACTGGCACCAGGCGTCATCCCGCTCGCCGGTGTATCGCCAGTTAGCCGACGGGCTGCGGCTGTTGATTCTGGACGGCAGGCTGCCGCTCGACAGCAGGCTGCCGGGTGAAAGAGAGCTTTCGGGCGCGCTGGGCGTAAGCCGCACCACGGTGACTTCTGCGCTGGCACAGCTGCGTGAGGAGGGCTATCTGCTCAGCCGACAGGGTTCTGGCTCGGTTACCATGCTGCCCGAAAGCAGCCCGGCTGTATCTCCGCTGCCCGGCAACGCCCCGGTACTGGATCTTTCCACTGCGGCCCTCAGCGCCGGGCCTGAAATTCATCGGGCCTATTCCACCGCGCTCACTTTCCTGCCGGAACATTTATCCTCTACCGGCTATGACAGTCAGGGTTTGCCGGAGCTTAGAGAAGCCATAGCGCGGCACTATGCGTCCCGTGGCTTACCCACCACGCCCGACCAAATCATGGTGGTAAACGGCGCCGTCAGCGGGCTGGGACTGGTTCTGCGGCTATTTACTGGCCCAGGCGATCGCGTGGTGGTCGATCACCCCACTTACCCGATGGCGCTGGCGGCTATTCGCGGAGCATCCTGCCGTCCTGTTCCCGTCAGCCTGCCCGCAAGCGGCTGGGATGTTGAAGGACTGGCGGCAACCATCGCGCAAACCTCGCCGCGGCTGGCTTACTTAATTCCAGATTTTCATAACCCCACCGGCCGCTGTATGGACGCCGCCACGCGCCAAAAGGTGAGCGAGATTGCCGCCCGCAGCCATACAACGCTGGTTGTGGATGAGACTATGGCTGACCTCTGGTTTGATGCACCACCGCCTGCTCCGCTGGCCGCCTTTGGCTCCGAAGATAGCACCATCTCACTCGGGTCAGCCGGAAAAAGCTTCTGGGGCGGGCTGCGCCTGGGCTGGATTAGAGCCTCGGCTAAAACCATCAGTTCGCTGATACAAATCCGCAATACCTTTGATTTGGGTACGCCGCTGCTGGAGCAGTTGGCCGCCATTCAACTCTTCAACGATGCGGCGCTTTTTCTGCCTCAACGCAGAGAAATGCTCCGCCAGCGCTGTGAGACGAGCTTCGCCACGATGCAAACGCTGTTCCCTGACTGGCAAACATCGCCCCCGGAAGGCGGATTGTCGTGGTGGGTGGAACTGCCGAAGTCGCTGGCCACGATTTTTGCCGCCTCGGCAGAAAGTCAGGGGATTCGCATCGGCGCCGGGCCCCGGTTTGGCGTTGAGGGAGCCTTTGAACGATTTTTACGCCTGCCCTTTAGCCTTGAGCCCAAAGAGATGCAGCTTGCTCTCCAGCGGCTGCAACCGTTGTGGCAGCACCTGGCGGCAACGAGAAATGAAAGTCTGAGGGGAATGGTATTTTAGAAAGCGGATTATTTCCCTCTAAAATATAAGAGGGAAATAATATTCTGTAAGATTAGCAATAAGCGACGATAAAAATTAATGCTGTGAAATTCGCGGAATGGCAAACCCTTTTAGGGTAATGGTGAAATGTTCACCCTCTTTTTTAATACTGGCCCCGGTATCGCACCAGTCAGAAGCGATACGGAAAAACTCATCGCTGCCAATATTCCAGCCCAGTTTCACTTTTTTCAGGTAGCCCGATCGTAATAATTCACAGGCTTGCTGGTAGTCGTAGGCGGTACTGTCCGTACCGGCGTTCATTTTTTCTTCTTCAGTAGTTTACGCAATGCCTTGATCTCACGATCGTTTAAAGGCGTTACGCGAGTCTCAGAGGTGTGCTGGCTGTCTACGTCATCTTCGTCGACGCCCACATCACCGTCAAGATCATCAAAAGCTTTTGACAGAAGTCTCTCCGTTACGCTTGCCAGGGTTTCACTATTTTCTTCCGCATAGTGACGAATCTTCTCTTTTAACTCGATACTTATTTTTACGTTCAACGTAGCCGTCGTCATTGCAAATCCTTAATGCTTAAACAGAGGTTGATGTTTAATACTATAGAGAATAAATAAGATCCAGCCAGCACGGTAAATTTAATATTTCTGTCATAATTCAAATACCCGGAAAATATATCCGGGTTAAGCCATTACAAAGGCGGCAGCCTTCGCTTTACCGGCGTGCTTTTGACGATAGAAGTATTGCACTGGGCGAACTCGGCCAGCTCATCAAGGATTTCATCCAGTTGCTCAATAGAGCGAATCACCAGCCTGATGATGAAGCAATCCTCACCGGTAATTTTGTCGCATTCTATGCATTCAGGAATCGCCTGAATCATCTTCTCCACTTTGTGCAACATGCCCGGTAAAGGTTTCATACGTACCAGTCCCTGCAGGGTGTAACCCATGGCCGGCAGATTAGCGTTCATGGTGTAGCCGTTAATCACGCCGCGCTCTTCCAGCCGCTTCACTCGTTCTGCGGTACTCGGCGAAGAAAGACCAATTTTTCCGCTTAATACTTTCAGCGAGATACGGGCATCTGCCGCAAGAATAGCCAGAATATGCCTGTCGATATCATCAGGAAGGTAATCACTCATTTTTATCTCATTTATAAAGGCAAAAGGATTTCATGACCTAATTTTAGCACTTTAACGAGCCTGCCACAGTGCGCAGAATAAAGCTCTTTATTCTGGAGAGACAAAATGACTCGTGAGATAAGAACCGGCAGCCTGCAAATGATTGCGGCGATGCTCATCTCCGGCACCATCGGCGCACTGGTGGTGTTTTCTCGGCAGCCTATTGCCAACGTCGTTTTCTGGCGCTGCGTTTTCGCAACTATCACGCTGTTTATTTTGGGCATGCTTAGCGGCAACTGGCGCAGCCATCTGAATCGCAAAGTTGTTTTGATCGCCGCCCTCGGCGGCGTGGCGCTGGTCGTGAACTGGCTGCTGCTGTTCGCCGCCTATTCACGAACGTCCATCGGGCTGGCCACGGTGCTCTACAATACGCAGCCGCTGATGCTGGTCGGGATGGGCGTTTTTATTCTGAAAGAGAAAGTCAGCCGCAGCAGGTGGCTCTGGCTGGCTGCATCGTTTGCCGGCATGCTGCTGGTGCTGTCGAGCGGGCTGAGCCATGACGGTAATAGCGGCTGGCTGCTGGGCATTGTGATGGCACTGGGTGCCGCGTTCTTTTATGCCCTGACGGCGCTTATCACCCGCCAGCTGAAAGGCGTGCCTCCGCAGCAAATTGCCCTCGTTCAGGTAGCCGTTGGCACGCTGCTGCTGCTGCCGCTGGTGAATTTCCAGCAGCACATGACGTTCACGCATTGGGGAATCGTGGCCATGCTGGGCATCGTTCATACCGGCATTATGTACCAGCTGCTGTACGGCGCGATTCAGAAGCTGCCTACGTCGATTACCGCCTCGCTCTCGTTTATCTACCCGATTGTGGCAGTGATAGTGGATCGCTTTGTCTTCAATCACAGCCTGAGCCCGATTCAGTTTATCGGCGGCGCAATGATTCTGCTGGCGGCAGCGGGGATCAATCTGGGTTGGGGAGAAAAACGCAGGACTAAAACGGTGCTGGCGAAGGGGTAAGCCAGAATTGGGTGGGGGCCCTGCCAGCTACATCCCGGCACACACGACGCCTGCTGCGGCTGCTTCCTTCCGGACCTGACCGAGTTCACAAGTTAGTGTTGCGGGAGAACCAACAGGGCCCCCATTGAGAGCGTTGTTATCCAACGCGCTGGCGCATTATCCACATAGACTCCGGCAATTGCAAGCCAGCGGCGGTCAGGTGTTGGTTTATTGCGCATCAACGGTTTAACTTGGTGCTTTCCCCACCGCCGATTATCCTTAGAAGCGATTTTGTCAGGAGTTCACTATGGATAATCACGATTCCTTCCCGCAGCGGGTTTACCAAATTGTTGCCGCCATTCCCGAAGGTTACGTCACGACCTATGGCGAAATTGCAGCGCTTGCCGGGTCACCGAGGGCCGCTCGCCAGGTTGGAGGCGTGCTTAAGCGCCTGCCGGAAGGCAGCCGTTTGCCGTGGCATCGAGTAGTGAATCGACAAGGTGTTATCTCGTTAACCGGCCCGGATCTCCAGCGTCAGCGCCAGGCGCTGCTTTCAGAAGGCGTGATGGTGTCAGGGGATGGGCATATCGATATGCTGCGTTACCGCTGGAAATATTAAAACGCCCCCATTCGGAGGCGTTTAGCTTTAGTAAGTCGTTGGCGCAGGCACCGCCGAAGATGGCGTTACCTGAGTTGGCGAGGTTGACGGCACGGTGCTTGCCGCCCCACCGCTCTGCTGAAGCGGGATAGCGGTATTCTGTACCGGCACCAGCGTCAGATCCGCCTTCGTCCCGCCTTCATTGATGATCGGCTGGAAGGTATCGGTGATAAACATCAGCTTATCGTTAACGGTAATTGCTGCGCTCAGCAGGATACGTGCCTTCGGCTGAATATCAGACGGATTGAACGGTATCACGAAGCTGAAAGGCGCCTGTTTGCCTTCGGTACGCACCACTTTTTGCGCAATCACTTTAGACGGCGCATCGGCCAGTGAAGCGTCGGAGACGGTCACAGTAAGCACCGCGTCCGGCGGCAGAGCAACCCGCTGACGGATCCATACCGTACCGGATACGTTAGGCAATGCGATGTCGGCCTGCTGGGCAGATGCAGCCCCGGCGGAGGCGCTCGGCGCAGGCGTTGGGACATCAGCACTTTTGTGTGCACAACCTGCAACAGCAACCGCGATAGCCAAAGCACTTAACATAGGCACAAGTTTCATTGATTTTTTCTCCTTATTATCAATGTAGCGCCGGGGACGAACCCCGTTGAAAAACACGCTTAACGGCTTAAGTGTGGCACAGATCACTGAATTCTGCCCAAAACCAGGAATGTTCCCAACCGCGACTCGTCAAATGCATAGTTTGTGGGCATGTTATAATCACGGAAATTTGCCACATTCCCCCTTATTGAGGACATTTTATGAGTCAGGCGCTCAGCAATTTATTGGCGTTACTTAACCTGGAAAAAATTGAAGAGGGACTGTTTCGTGGCCAAAGCGAGGATTTAGGCTTACGCCAGGTATTCGGCGGGCAAGTTGTCGGCCAGGCGCTTTACGCGGCAAAAGAAACCGTGCCGGAAGACCGTCTCGTTCACTCTTTCCACAGCTATTTTTTACGCCCTGGCGACAGCCAAAAACCGATTGTTTATGACGTAGAAACCCTGCGCGACGGCAACAGCTTTAGCGCTCGTCGCGTCGCTGCGGTGCAGAACGGAAAGCCGATCTTTTACATGACCGCGTCATTCCAGGCGCCTGAATCTGGCTATGAGCACCAGAAGGAGATGCCGCCAGCGCCGAAGCCGGACGGCCTGGTGTCTGAAACAGACATCGCCCGCTCTCTGGAGAAATTCCTGCCGCCGCACGCGAAAGAGAAGTTCCTTAGCGAGAAGCCGCTGGAGATCCGCCCGGTGGTCTTCCATAACCCGCTGAAAGGCCACGTCGACCAACCTTCCCGCCAGGTCTGGATCCGCGCTAACGGCAGCATGCCGCAGGATCTGCGTGTGCATCAGTATCTGCTCGGCTATGCGTCAGACTTTAACTTCCTGCCGGTTGCCTTACAGCCGCATGGCGTAGGGTTCCTGGAGCCTGGCATGCAGGTCGCCACCATCGATCACTCTATGTGGTTCCACCGTCCGTTCGACATGAACGACTGGCTGCTTTATAGCGTTGAAAGTACGTCGGCTTCGAGCGCTCGCGGCTTTGTGCGCGGGGAGTTTTATACTCAGGATGGAGTGTTAGTGGCGTCTACGGTTCAGGAAGGCGTCATGCGCCATCGCGGATAGTTGACGCTGAAATAAAAAAAAACCTCGCCGACCAGGCGAGGTTCTTAATATTCATAACGGATTAGTTGTTGTAAGCGTTTTCGCCGTGGCTGTTGACGTCCAGGCCTTCGCGCTCCTGCTCTTCTGGCACACGCAGCCCAACGGTCAGGTCAGCAATCTTGAACGCGATGAACGCGACAACGCCTGACCAGACGATAGTAATCGCCACGCTTTCCAGCTGCACCAGAACCTGATGTCCCATGGTCACGCCTTCGGCATAGCCTACGCCACCCAAAGAAGTTGCCGCGAAGATGCCGGTCATGATGCAGCCGATGATGCCGCAGACGCCGTGCACGCCGAACACATCACATGGATCATCAACGTTGAGCCATTTTTTCAGCGTAGTCACGCCCCACAGGCCCGCCAGACCTACAACCAGACCAATCAGTAATGCACCGCCCACGCCAACGTAACCACATGCCGGAGTGATGCCGACCAGGCCTGCGATAGCGCCGGAACAGGCCCCCAGCAGAGAAGGTTTACCGCGCAGCGCCCACTCGCCAAAGACCCAGGAGAGAATCGCCCCGGCCGTTGCTACGACGGTGTTCACGAACGCCAGCGCAGCGATTTCGTTTGCCGCACTTGCGGAACCGGCGTTAAAGCCAAACCAGCCGAAGTAGAGGATTGCGGTGCCGATAAACACCATTGGCAGGTTGTGCGGCTTGAACGCTTCTTTGCCGAAACCAACGCGTTTACCCACCAGGTAAGCGCCCACCAGGCCAGCCACAGCGGCGTTAATGTGCACCACGGTACCGCCCGCAAAGTCCAGCGCGCCGTGCGTGGCCAGGATACCGCCGCCCCACACCATGTGCGCAATCGGCACATAGGAAAGCGTCAGCCAAACGGCCGCAAAAATGACTACCGCAGAAAAACGTACGCGCTCGGAGAGAGAGCCGACGACCAGCCCGACGGTGATACAGGCGAAGGAACCCTGGAAGGCGACGTGAATATACTGATAGAAAGTGCCCATCAGCGCTTTCAGCTCGATGTTTTTCAGCATTACCCAGTCGAAGTTACCGAAGAAGTTATTCCCGGTACCGAACGCCAGGCTGTAGCCGTAAAGCACCCACAGCACGCAAACCAGCGCGAAGGTAACGGAGATTTGCGTCAGCATCGACAGCACGTTTTTGGAGCGAATCAGGCCGCCATAGAACAGCGCCAGCCCGGGGATGGTCATAAACAGCACCATCGCGGTGCATATCATCATAAAGGCGTTGTCAGCTTTGTCCGCGACCGCAGGCGCGTCCGCAGCGAAGGCGAGCGTCGGCAGTAATGCCAGTCCGCCTAAACCAAGGAGTGCAGCTAGTTTTTTCATTTTTCCCATCCCAATCAAGGCTTGCCAGCAGTTACAGAGCGGCTTCGTCGGCTTCGCCGGTACGAATACGAATAACGCGTTGCAGTTCTGCAACGAAGATTTTCCCGTCACCGATTTTGCCGGTGTAGGCGGCTTTGCTGATCACGTCGATAACTTCATCGAGCTGGTCGTCAGCAATAGCGACATCAATTTTTACTTTGGGCAGGAAGTTGACGCTGTACTCGGCACCACGGTAAAGCTCCGCATGGCCTTTCTGGCGGCCGAAACCTTTAACTTCGGTCACGGTAAGCCCTTGAATACCGATTGAAGAGAGCGCTTCACGCACGTCTTCAAGCTTGAACGGTTTGATTACCACGGTTACCAGCTTCATAAATCCTCTCCACTCAGAATTAGGTCGTTACCTGCACGTAGAGAGCAAAGCAAAGCCCATGCCAGGAATAAAAAACCAGCGTGATTCAGCACGTTTTCAGGTTTCAGGCGGCTTACCGGAAAGCCGGGCGAGGAGTGAGGTCGGGCGGGAATAGTTTGAAAAGAAAAAACGCACCACTGCGGTGCAGGATGCGTTTTCGTGTTGCACCAACGCGGAGAGGCATTGGTTATTTAGCGGCTTATTGCCTGCTTGTGGTGCATCAGGCGGTCAGCGATTCTTCCTGCGCGGCGGCGGCAAGCTCTTCACCCGCCAGCTGCAGCTGATACATCTGCCAGTAGCGGCCCTGCTGCGCCAGCAGTTCACTGTGGGTGCCGCGCTCCACGGCCTGACCGCGATGCAGCACCAGAATGGTGTCCGCGTCGGTAATGGTAGACAGACGGTGGGCAATCACCACCAGCGTCGTGTGCTGACGAACCACCGCCAATGCACGCTGGATAGCCTGCTCGGTACCGGAGTCGATGTTCGCCGTGGCCTCATCGAGGATCAGGATCTGCGGCGCTTCAACCAGCACGCGCGCCAGCGCAAGCAGCTGCTTCTGGCCGACGGAGAGGTTATTGCCCTGCTCGCCCAGACGGGTATGAATGCCTTCCGGTAGTGCACGAGCCAGTTCGGCCAGCTGTACCGTTTCCAGCGCCTGCCAGACCGCCCCTTCGCTGATATCTCGCCCCAGAGTCACGTTGGCGAAGAACGAATCAGCCATCACCACCGGATCCTGCTGCACCATCGCCACGCCGCGGCGCAGCGTTTCATGGCTGAGGGAGTCCAGCGGCCGCCCATCAAGGCGAATTTCCCCTTTTGTGAGCGGGTAATAGCCCATCATCAGGTTAGCCAGGGTGCTTTTGCCGCTGCCGGTATGCCCGACCAGCGCAATAAAGCTGCGCGAAGGTACTTCCAGGCTAATGTCCTGCAGCACCAGACGATCGCCACGGTAGGCAAACGATACGTTGTCGACGGAAATAGCGCCGCTGGCGAGCGGCCGGTTATCATTGCCGTAATCCTGGCGTTTACCGTCCATCAGCTCAAACACGCGCTCGCCGGCAACCACCGCCTGCTGCAGGATCGACTGCTGAGTCGTCAGTTCGATCAGCGGTTCGTTCAGGCGGCCAAGGTAGTTAATAAAGGCATACAGCACGCCGACTTCAATGGTGCCCCGGGAAGTGAAGCCAAACAGCATCAGCAGGCCGCACAGGATCATCGCCGAAAACAGGCTCAGCAGCGGACGCAGAAGCCAGCCGTCGAGCCGCAGCGTTTGCATGCGCGCTAAATAGTGAGAGCGGCTCGCCTGCCCCATGCGCTCGCCGAAGCGAGCCTGCTGACGGAACTGCTGAATCACGCTCATGCCGTTGATGACTTCGTTAAATCCGTCGTTAATGTCCGCCAGGTAGCTGCGGACGCGGCGCACAATCGGCGTGCTGTAGCGCTGGTAGATAAACATCACGACGATCACCGCCGGGAAAATGGTTATCGCCACCAGCGCCATTCGCCAGTCGAGCGTAAACATCGCCACCAGCATGGCACCAATTAACGCCGCGCTGCGCAGCACCGTCGCCACGACGGTGACATACAGGTCGCGAATCACTTCGGTGTCGTTCGTCACGCGGGAGATAAGTTGCCCAACGGGCTGGGTATCGAATGCGCTTAACGGCTGGCGCAATGCGGCATCCATGACGTCGGTACGCAGTTTTTGTACCACGCCCACGGCCGCTTTGTTAAACAGCAGCGCCTGGAGATAGTGCAGCCCTGCGGCGCTTATCGACAGCAGAATGTAGGCCACGGCCAGCCCGGCGGCGAGGCCGAGCGGCATCTGGTTTTTAGCGACCATGTTATCGATGAAGTAGCTGACCAGCACCGGCCCACAGACTTCCGCCGCGGCCGCCACCCAAAGCATCAGCATCGCTCCACCTAGCGGTTTGCGCCACGGTGACCCGTAAGCCAGCAGGCGTTTAATGGTAGGCCACTGTTGTTTACGACTCATCGGCGCTCTCCCTGACGTCTTCCTGCTCCGGCGCCTCGTCCAGCGCGGCCTCCAGCTGCTGATAACGGTACATATCACGGTACCAGCCGGGCTGAGACGCCAGGCCTTCGTGGCTGCCGCGCTGGGCGATATGCCCGTGCTGCATGACCAGAATTTCGCTGGCTTCCGTTAAGGCCGACAGGCGATGGGCGCTAATAATGACCGTGCGGTGTTCGCCCCACTGGCGCAGGTTGTGCAGAATCTGGTGCTCGGTACGGCCGTCAACGGCAGAGAGTGCGTCGTCCAGAATCAGGATCTCGGCATCCAGCAGCAGAGCGCGCGCGATGGAAATTCGCTGCTTTTGCCCACCGGAAAGCATCACGCCGCGCTCGCCCACTTCGGTGTCATAACCCTGAGGCAACCGCAGAATGTCTTCATGGACGCTTGCCAGACGGGCGACATGCTCAATCTCCTGCTGGGTGGCGTTCGGCTTACCCAGCGCAATGTTGCTGGCAACGGTGTCGGAGAACAGGAACGGCGTCTGGTTGACGATAGCCAGGCGGCTGCGCCAGCCGTCAATTTTCAACGCCGTGAGCGGAAGGTCATGGTAACGAATATCCCCTTCCTGAACGTCAAAATGACGCTGAATCAGGGAGAGAATGGTGCTTTTCCCCGAGCCCGTTGGCCCGCACAGGCCGAGCATTTCCCCAGGCTTAAGGGTGAAGTTAACGTTCTGCAGCGTGGGCTGAGCGGCCTGCGGATAGCGGAACTCGCGAATCGAGGCTACCAGTTCAGCGCGCCCTTCCGGCAGCGTTTTATCGCCGTCAACCACGCCCGGCTCTTCTTCCAGCATGGCGCGAATACGGCTGTAGGCCGCGCTCCCACGCTCGACGATATTAAACATCCATGCCAGGGCCAGCATCGGCCAGATCATCAGCCCAAGGTACATGACAAAGCTGGTGAGCTGCCCGAGGGTAAGCGTGCCGTCGATAACCATCCAGCTTCCGCCGCCGATGGCCAGCAGGTTTGCGGCACCGATTGCGACATAAATCGTGGGATCAAAACGCGCATCAATACGTGCCACACGCATGTTTTTCGCCCCGGCGTCCTGCGCCTCGGAGGCAAACAGCGCCGACTGACGATCCTCCAGGCCAAAAGCTTTGATCATGCGGATGCTGGTCATGCTTTCCTGCGTGCGATCGTTCAGGGCGGAAAACGCCGCCTGGGCGACCTTGAACCTGTCATGCAGTCGCGCGCCGTCGCGCTTAATGACGACCGCCATAATCGGCATCGGCAGCAGCGCCAGCAGGGTCAGCTGCCAGCTGATTTGGGTCGACATGACGATAAGTACCGCCAGGCCCATGACCAGCGAGTCCACCAGCGTCAGCACGCCTTCCCCGGCGGCAAACACCACGCGATCCACATCGTTAGTGGCGCGCGCCATCAGGTCGCCGGTACGGTGACGGAGATAGAATTCAGGATGGTGCCGGCTTAGCTGGCGGTAATAGTTTTCCCGCAGCTCGACCGCAAGCTGATAAGACGCCCCGAACAGCAGAACGCGCCAGACGTAGCGCACCAGATAAACCACCACGGCAATAACCAGCATCACGCCGATCCACATCAGCACCTGCTGAGCGGAGAGACGCTGCTGCGTGACGCCATCCACAATCACGCCCACCACTTTTGGCGGCACAAGCTGCAGAATAGCGATGATAATAAGCAATGCCACCGCGCCGAGATAGCGTCGCCACTCGCGGGTGAAGTACCAGCTTAATTGAGCAAATAATCGCACGAAGTTTAGGTCCTGAAATGCTGTCAGCCGGCCAGGGCTAAAGAGTGAAGGCTACCGTTCCGCGGTTAGCGGAATCATAACGTTAGAGGTAATGCTGTGGTGTATTTTATCTGTTCCATGGCAAAACTCGAAGTGACATCGCTTAATCCCGGGATGCCATTGACCAGCCGCTTGTAAAAATCGTCGTAACGCTTCATGTCCGCCACCTGCACCCGAATCAGGTAGTCGTACTCACCTGCCAGACGCCAGAAGCCTAATATCTCGGGCATGGCTTCCACCACCGAGACAAACTTGCAGTACCACTCGCTGCTGTGCTGCTGGGTTTTAATCAGCACAAACGCCGTGAGGCCAAGGCCGAGTTTTTCCGGGTCCAGCAGCGCGACTTTGCCACGAATATAGCCTTCATCTTCCAGGCGTTTTAATCGTTTCCAGCACGGCGTGGTGGTCAGATTAACGGCATCCGCCAGCGCCTGCAAAGACAGGGTACAGTCCTGCTGCAGCATCGAGAGCAGCTTACGGTCAATTTTATCTATCACGGGGCAACCAGGGAGAAATATTTTCTCTAATGAAAGCCTTAAAAAGGCAAAATGGCAACTTTTTTATCCCGACTTTGAATTACGCTAAGCACAAATTAACAAACGAGAATTTTCCATGACCAGCACCTGGGTGACTAACGCTATTAGTGAGATCAACGCCGACTATCAACGCTCTGCGGATACGCATCTTATTCGCCTGGCGTTACCGGGTTTTCCGGGTATTCAGCTGTATCTGAAGGACGAAAGCACGCACCCAACCGGCAGCCTGAAGCACCGCCTGGCGCGCTCGCTGTTTCTCTACGGGCTGTGTAACGGCTGGATAAAAGAAGGCACCACGATTATCGAAGCCTCTTCTGGCTCGACGGCGGTATCTGAAGCCTATTTTGCTCGCCTGCTGGGCCTGCCGTTTATCGCGGTGATGCCCGCCAGCACCGCAAAACGCAAAATTGAACAAATTGAATTCTACGGCGGCCGCTGCCATTTTGTAGACAGCGCCTGCGAAATCTACGCCGCTTCGGAAATGCTTGCCCGCGAGCTGAACGGCCATTATATGGATCAGTTCACCTATGCCGAACGCGCTACAGACTGGCGCGGTAACAACAACATCGCCGACAGTATTTTCCGCCAGATGAGCCATGAGCCACATCCTGTCCCGGATTATATTGTGATGAGCGCCGGCACCGGCGGCACTTCAGCGACTATTGGCCGCTACCTTCGCTTCCAGGGCCATGACACTAAGCTGGTGGTCGTTGACCCACAGAACTCGGTTTTTCTCGATTACTGGCAGCACCGCGACTGCAGCCTGAAAAGCGAAGTCGGCAGCAAAATCGAAGGCATTGGCCGCCCGCGCTGTGAACCTTCGTTTATTCCTGATGTGATTGACGAAATGATGCGCGTCCCGGACGCAGCGAGCGTGGCGACCATGCAATGGCTGGAATCTCAGCTTGGCCGCAAGGTGGGCGCCTCAACCGGCACCAATATGTGGGGCGTACTGCAGCTGGCGGTCAGAATGCGCGAGGAAAGCCGCACCGGCTCTATCGTGACGCTGCTTTGTGACAGCGGCGAGCGCTATCTTGAGTCCTACTATAATCCGGCCTGGGTTAACGAGCATATTGGGGATCTCTCACCGTTTAAGGCTGAGATTGCCCGAATCATATCCATACAAGGATAACGCGAGCTCAGCCAACACCCCTGCGGCTTGAAGTATGACGAGTATAGGCGGGTATAAAAAACCGGGCTAGATGCCCGGTGCTGTAAGGTCTCAATATTCGGGGGAATAGGTGAGATGTGGAGTGTCCAGCCAGTGCGTCAAATAGTGCGAGACCGCCTGGTTACGGCAGTGGCCGATAACCGGCAGATGAGGTAAATCCGCTTTAAGCTGCGGCATAGCGTTGCCCATGATCAGGCCGTGCCCTACCGCCGAGAGCATTTCGCGGTCGTTCATCGCGTCGCCAAATGCCATGCAATCCTGCAGGGTGAAACCTAAGTGTTCGCTCAGAACGCCGAGCGCCGCGCCCTTGTTGCTGCCAATCGGCAGCACTTCCAGACAGTCCATTGCCGAGAAGCAAATAAATGCCCGATCGCCCAGCGCTTCATTAAGCTGAATGCGCAGGCGGCACAGATCGTCATGATCGCCGCAAAAACAGATCTTCGTCACTTCATGAGCCGGTAACGTACGGAGATCGACGATATGAGGCCGGAAGCCGCTGTACACATGGGCGTGAAGCATTTCCGGGATTTCATGGCTGGTGAGCCAACCTGTATCGTTAAAGGCATGCATGCTGGCGTCCGTGTCCCAATGGCCGTGCAATACCGTCTCTACCGCCCACGGCGAGAGATCGTTACGGTGCATTAGCTCGCCGTTCGTGCTGTGGATTCGGGTGCCGTTGCCGGTGATCAGGAAGGCTTCAAGATCGAGCTTGCCCAGAATATGGCGCATCTCCAGCTCGTGACGACCGGTCGCAAAAGCCAGGGTTATCTGGCGCTCTTCACGCAGGCGCTTCAGCGTGTTCAGGGTTGCGTCCCCAAGGTGATGGTCGGGCAGCAGCAGCGTGCCGTCCATATCAAATGCAGCCAGACGAGCCATGGTTACTCCAGAAGTGACGTGACAGGCAAAAGTATCCCCTGGAATATACGGAACTAATAGTGAATACTTGGGGAAAAATGTTCCGGGTTTATTATGCGACTTCTGAATCGACTCAATCAATTTCAGCGTTTATGGCAGCCTTCCGGCGGGGAACCTCAGCAGGTGACCGTCGCCGAGCTGGCAGAGCGCTGCTTTTGTAGCGATCGCCACGTCAGAACGCTGCTTAATCAGTTGGAAGACGCGGGATGGCTTCGCTGGCGGGCGCAGTCCGGACGCGGCAAACGCGGTGACCTGACGTTTCTGGTTTCGCCGGAAAGCGTCCGTTCCGGCATGATGGAGCAGGTTTTGGGTAAGGGCCAGCATCAAAATGCGCTGGAACTGGCTCAGCTTGCGCCGGAACAGCTGCGCCAGCTCCTGCAGCCGTTTCTTGGCGGCCAGTGGCAAAATGATGTACCTACGCTACGCATACCTTACTACCGCCCTCTGGATCCCGTTGGCCCTGGCTTTTTACCGGGGCGCGCCGAGCAGCATCTGGCCGGGCAGATCTTTTCAGGCCTGACTCGCTTTAGCCGGGAAAGCCCGCAGCCGCAGCCCGATCTCGCTCACCACTGGCAAATCTCAAACAAGGGCCTGTGCTGGGACTTTTTTATTCGCTCAACGCTTCACTGGCACAACGGCGAACCCGTCGAAACTCACCAGCTCCAGCAGCGCCTGATGATGTTGCTGGAGCTGCCCGCTCTGCGGCGGCTGTTTATCAGCGTCAAACGCATCGAGATCCCGCACGCACAGTGCCTGCGCTTTATTTTGCATCGGCCTGACTATTGGCTTGCACACCGCCTGGCGAGCTACTGTAGCCGCCTGGCCCATCCAATGGATACACAGTCAGGCTGCGGCCCGTTCCGCATCGCCAGCTTTAAGCCAAATCTGGTGCGGCTGGAAAGTTTTGAAAGCTATCACCTGAAACACCCGCTGTTGAAAGCCGTTGAATACTGGATAACGCCGCAGCTTTTCGAAACCACGCTAGGCACCAGCTGCCTGCATCCGGTGCAAATCGCCATCGGCCAGCAGGATGAGCTGGAGAACCTGCGCCCGGTAAGCAGCAGCATCAGCCTGGGGTTTTGCTACCTCGGGATCAGGCCTCAGGGTCGGCTCAGCCCGGAGCAGGCAAGAACAATTATGCAGATTGTCCGGGAGCCTGAGATGATCGGCTCGCTGCCGCTCAAAAGCGAGCTTATTACCCCGAACACCGAGATGATCCCCGGCTGGCAGATCCCCGGCTGGGATCGGCATCAGGCCGTCAGATTGCCGAAAAAGCTCACGCTGGTTTACCATTTACCGGTTGAGCTTCACGCCATGGCGCTTCAGCTTAAGCACTACCTGGCCGAGCGTGGCTGCGAACTGACGGTTATTTTCCACGACGCCAAAACCTGGGCCGGCTGCCAGCATCTTGCCGAAGCGGATATCGTGATGGGGGATCGGCTTATCGGTGAAGCGCCGGAATACACGCTTGAGCAATGGCTGCGCAGCGATGTGTTATGGCCTAATTTGTTAAGCGCGGGGCAATATGCGCACCTGCAGGCCACGCTGGATGCGGTGCAGGCTTATGTCTCGCCCGATGAACGCCACGAAGGCCTTAAAGAGGTATTTCACGGCCTGATGCGGGATGCGGTGGTCACGCCACTGTTTAATTATCGCTACCAGATAAGCGCCCCACCCGGCGTCAACGGCATTGAGCTGAACGCCTGGGGCTGGTTTGATTTTTGCGAGGCCTGGCTCCCGCCGCCGGGTATGGCGTGAAGAAGCTGGTTCATGTGGCAACCGGGCGTTACCATAACGCCTTTCCGGATACTTCAGTAAACGACAGGATAGAGAATGAAACGTACAGTCGTGGTTTTCAGCGGCGGGCAGGACTCCACCACCTGCCTGATTCAGGCCTTACAGCAATATGATGAAGTGCACTGCGTGACGTTTGATTATGGTCAGCGCCACCGCGCAGAGATTGACGTAGCCCAAAAGCTGTCGCTGAAGCTTGGTGCCCGCGCGCATAAAGTCCTGGACGTTACCCTGCTTAACGAACTGGCGGTCAGCAGCCTGACGCGGGACAGCATTCCTGTGCCGGGCTACAACCCTGAAGATAGCGGTCTCCCAAGCACTTTTGTACCGGGGCGCAATATTTTGTTCCTGACGCTGGCGGCGATCTACGCCTACCAGGTTGAAGCTGAATCCGTGATAACCGGCGTTTGCGAAACAGATTTCTCCGGCTACCCGGACTGCCGCGATGAGTTTGTCAAAGCGCTGAACCACGCGGTGAGCCTCGGAATGGCAAGAGATATTCGTTTTGAAACGCCGTTGATGTGGCTGGATAAAGCAGAAACCTGGGCGCTGGCCGATTACTGGCAGCACCTGGAAACTATCCGCCACGAGACGCTCACCTGCTACAACGGCATTCAGGGTGATGGCTGCGGGGAATGTGCCGCCTGCAACCTGCGTGCTAACGGCCTGAACCACTATCTGGCCAACAAATCCGCAGTGATGGCTACCATGCAGCAAAAAACTGGCCTGAAATAAGTCATAACGGCGTGGTGACGACCACGCCCTCTCCTCAAGCGTTCATCATCTGTTCCAGCTTCTCGCGCAGTTCGCCTTCCAGCGGAACGGCCTTTTGCGTTTTTAAATCAATGCAGACGAAGGTCAACAGCGCATCGGCCACGGTTTCCCCTTCTGGCTCCAGCGTCACAACCTGGCTAAGCACGCCGCTTTTGCCGTTAATCTGCTGAAGTTTGCTGTCAATGCGCAGCAGGTCGCCAAGCACCGCCGGGCGGCGATAGCTGATATTAATGTTCACCACGATGAAAGCGATGTTGTGTTCCGTCATCCACTGGAAGCCCGTCGTCTTTTCCAGCCCTTCCCAGCGGGCCTCCTCGAGAAACTCGAGATAACGGGCATTGTTAACATGTTGGTAGACGTCCATGTGGTATCCACGAACTTTGATATGTGTTTGCATAGCGCGAAACCCTTGTACTGTTTTTGTTGTCATCAGGTGAAGGTAAGCGAGGCCATACCCCAGAAACTGGTATGACCTCTCATTCAGCGTAGCAAACTTTTCTCTTCAGGTAGAAGCCTGAGCACGGAAACTCAAAGTTTTATGCGAGCCAGGTTACGTTCTACCAGCGATGCGCCGATTCCCGGCACCTCCTGCAGCTGGTCGAGCGTTTTAAAAGGACCAAACTCATCGCGATAGCTCACGATGGCCTGCGCCTTTTTCAGCCCTACGCCGTTCATCTTCTGGGCAAGTTCCTCTGCCGGGGCATTGTTAATGCTGACCAGCGCCTCCCCTTGCTCACCCCCTTTTGCAGGTACTGCCTTAGGCTGCGACGAAGAAACAGTAGTTTTAGCCGAGGCCGGAGCCGTTTTTTCTGCGGCGGCATGCGCCGGTGCGCAACCGAGTAAACCGGCCAGTACGAGGGAAAGTGAAAACGCTTTGATACCTGATGTCATGCTGTGTCCTCCATGTATGTTGACAGCGAGGCCACCATACCGGGGTGCAAAAGCAGGAACAAACGCCGGTTTTTAAATATGGAAAAGGCCGCGAAAGCGGCCTTCTGGGATTACACTGCGTTGCAAAAATTTGCGAGGATTACTGCTGCTGGTCGATGATATCGCCCAGTTTGATCTTCGCTTCTTTACGCAGGTTGGACATCAGCGCTTCGAAAGCAATCTGGGCATTGTTCTGGGTAATCCCCTGCACCATCGCTTTTTTCTGCTCGTCCGGCATAGAGCCTGCTTTCACTTCATCCAGCGACAGCAGCACGACGTTGCCCTGCATGTCATTGGCAACGCCAAAGCTCGGCTTGTCTTTTGCCGGCAGAGGCAGCCCAAATGCAGCCTGGCTGATAGGATCCTGCCCGGTGCGGCTCAGGGTTTTCGCTTCACCAAAGTTCAGGCCCGCCGCTTTCATTTCGTCAGCGCCTTTGCCCATTTTCAACGCGTTCAGCAGCTTGTCGGCATCCTGCTTCGCCTGCTGCTCCGCTTTCTGTTGCTTCACGGCGGCGATAACCTGGTCACGGACTTCTGCCAGCGGTTTAACCGCTTCGGCTTTATGCTCGGAGACACGCAGCACGAAAGCACGGTCGCCATCGACGGTAATGATGTCGGAGTTGCTGCCAGGGGAACCATTTTCACCAACCAGACCGCCGCTGAAGATAGCGTCGGCAACCGGTTTGAAGTTCAGTTCTTCAGGCAGGCTGTCGTGGCCGAACCAGCCGGTTTGCACCGCTTTAACGCCGGCAACTTTCTCGGCGCTTGCCAGAGATTCGTTGTCGTTGCTCGCGGCATCGCTGACTTTCTGCTGCAGAGCATAGTAAGCGTCAACGGCTTTTTCCTGCTTCACTTTAGCCACGATGCCGTCGCGGACTTCCGCCAGCGGTTTTTCAACGGCAGGCTGGATATCGTCCAGACGAACGATCAGGAAGCCAACGGAGGATTTAACGACGCCGGACAGCTGGCCTTTTTCTTTCAGGCCGGCATTTTTCAGCTCGTCAGGCGTGGTGGAGGCTTCCAGCCAGCCCATGTCGCCGCCGTTACGGGCAGAGATGATATCAGCAGACTTCGCCTTAGCCAGCGCGGCAAAATCACCGCCTTTGCTCAGCTCGTCAAGAATCGCTTTCGCTTCAGCTTCGGTTTTGGTCTGAATCACGCTGTAGCGGTTGCGCTGCGGCTGGGTGAACTCGTCTTTGTGCTGATCGTAGTAAGCTTGAACGTCCGCATCGCTTGCCTCTTCCTGCATGGAAGCCGCGTCCAGCTTGATGTAGCTGACTTTAAACTGCTCAGGCGTGATGTAGCGGTTTTTGTTCTGCTCGTAGTTGGCGTTGATTTCCTGCTCGGACGCTTCCTGCTTCGCGGCCAGCGCTTTCACGTTAATCGTCGCTTCACGCACAACGCGCTGCTGGGAAACTAGCGCCGCCAGCTCGTCGGTTTCGCCGGTGAGCATAAAGTCGGTGCCGACAACGGCCTTAATCAGCTGGTCGGTAGTGAGCTGGTTGCGCAGAGCCTGAGCATACTGGTCAGCCGTCAGCCCCATATTGCCGATAATCGCGTTGTAGCGAGCGTTATCAAATTTGCCGTTAGTCTGGAAGGCAGGCTGGCTGAAGATAGCCATTTTTATCTGTTCGTCGCTGATGCCGAGGCCGAGATGTTTGGCGTACTGATCGAGCAGCGCCTCATCAATCAGCTGGTTGAGCACCTGCTGACGCATCTGCTTCATGTAGCCTTCGTTACCCGCGAGAACGGAGAACTGATCGCCCAGCTGTTGCTGCTGGCGATTACGTTCGTTAGCAACCGCGTTCTCAAACTGGCCACGCGCAATCTCCTGGCCATTTACTTTTGCGGCATAATTATTGTTACCGCCAGTCAGGTAGCTACCTACGCCAGTCAGAACGAATGACAAGATAATCAAACCCAGAATGATCTTGAGCACGACGTGGTTAGCCGCCGCTCGTAAATTGTCCATCATGGTGTAACAACACTCCGCTGTAGTATGACTTGGTAAACCTGCGCAGGTGCTAAGCTGGCATCCTTAGAAACTCAAGCTGCCCCGTGCTGCGCGCAAGGACGTATTGTGACAAGAAACCCGCTGCAAATCATCAACACCTGCGTAAAATTAAGCTCAGGCAATAAAAAAGGCACATCAAACGATGCGCCCCTGCGATACCTGACACCCTATACCCCAGCCAGCCGGGGCTAATAAATCAGTTAACAGCGTCTTTCAGCGCTTTACCAGCACGGAAGCCTGGTACTTTTGCTGCGGCGATGGTGATTTCTTTACCGGTTTGAGGGTTACGGCCAGTACGGGCAGCACGCTCTTTAACAGCAAAGGTACCAAAACCTACCAGTGCTACGTCTTCCCCGGACTGCAGAGATTCAGTAACAGAAGCAATAACAGCATCTAACGCACGTCCAGCCGCGGCTTTAGAAATATCAGCACCTGCGGCAATTTTGTCTATCAGTTGAGATTTATTCACTCTTCTCTTCCTCTCTTTATAATTTATATCGCACCTGATGTCCCTCAAGTGCGACCGCGCAGCAGTTATAACAGGCTCGTCATGCCCTTACAACAGGAGTTGTGGACGATAAACTCAGCCAGCAACTAAATTAGCGACACAAAAAAAAGCTGGCAAGTGACAATTCACCTACCAGCCCTAATTTTATTGGCTGTATTTGCGTCAGGTCACTATTTTGCAGTGACTACCTGCATGCCGTGAGGCTCATTCTGCAGCGCGAGGGCCAAAACTTCCTCAATACGCTTCACAGGATGAATAGTCAGGTCGGCAATCACATTGTCCGGAATCTCTTCCAGATCGCGCTTGTTGTCATCCGGGATCAGCACGGTTTTGATGCCGCCACGGTGAGCTGCCAGCAGCTTCTCTTTCAGGCCGCCGATTGGCAGGACCAGACCACGAAGCGTGATTTCCCCCGTCATCGCCACATCGGCACGCACCGGGTTACCGGTCAGACAAGAGACCAGCGCGGTACACATGGCGATACCGGCGCTTGGGCCATCTTTCGGCGTTGCCCCTTCCGGGACGTGCACGTGGATATCACGTTTTTCGTAGAAGTCGCCGTTAATGCCCAGCTTCTCCGCACGAGCGCGTACCACGGTCAGCGCAGCCTGGATAGACTCCTGCATCACCTCACCGAGGGAGCCGGTGTAGGTCAGCTTGCCTTTACCCGGCACACACGCGGTTTCGATGGTCAGCAGGTCGCCGCCCACTTCCGTCCACGCCAGCCCGGTCACCTGCCCTACGCGGTTTTCGCTGTCGGCACGACCGTAATCAAAGCGCTGTACCCCCAGGAAGTCCTTCAGGTTGTCGCCGTTGATTTCGATGTGCTTGAGCGTTTTATCCAGCAGCAGCTGCTTCACCGCTTTACGGCACAGCTTGGAGATTTCACGCTCCAGGCTACGCACCCCGGCTTCGCGAGTGTAGTAGCGAATGATGCCCACAATGGCGCTGTCATCAACTTTAATCTCGCTTTTTTTCAGGGCATTACGCTCAACTTGCTTCGGCAACAGGTGCTGTTTGGCAATGTTCAGCTTTTCATCTTCGGTATAACCGGACAGGCGAATGACTTCCATACGGTCAAGCAGCGGAGCCGGAATGTTCATGGAGTTAGACGTCGCCACAAACATTACGTCGCTGAGATCGTAATCCACTTCCAGATAGTGGTCGTTAAACGCCACGTTCTGTTCTGGATCAAGGACTTCCAGCAGAGCGGAAGCCGGGTCGCCGCGCATATCGGAAGACATTTTGTCGATTTCATCCAGCAGGAACAGCGGGTTTTTCACCCCGACTTTTGCCATCTTCTGGATAAGTTTACCCGGCATGGAGCCGATGTAAGTCCGACGATGACCGCGGATTTCCGCTTCGTCACGCACGCCACCCAAAGCCATACGCACGTATTTACGGCCTGTGGCTTTTGCGATGGACTGGCCCAGAGAGGTTTTACCTACCCCTGGCGGCCCAACCAGGCACAGAATTGGCCCTTTCAGCTTGTTAACACGGCTCTGGACTGCGAGATATTCCAGGATGCGATCTTTCACACGTTCGAGGCCGTAATGGTCGGTATCGAGGATTTCCTGAGCCTGACGCAGATCTTTTTTGACCTTGCTACGGGCATTCCACGGCACCTGAACCATCCAGTCGATATAGCCGCGCACCACGGTCGCTTCCGCAGACATCGGCGACATCATTTTCAGCTTTTGCAGCTCGGCTTCGGTTTTCTCGCGCGCTTCTTTCGGCATTTTCGCCGCGTCAATTTTGCGCTTCAGCGCTTCATTTTCGTCAGGCGCGTCGTCCATTTCGCCAAGTTCTTTCTGAATTGCTTTCATTTGCTCATTCAGATAGTACTCACGCTGGCTTTTTTCCATCTGCTTTTTGACGCGGTTGCGAATGCGTTTCTCAACCTGCAGCAGATCGATTTCCGATTCCATCATCGCCATCAGATATTCAAGACGCTCGTTGATATCGGACATCTCAAGCACGGACTGCTTGTCCGACAGCTTCAGCGGCATATGGGCGGCAATGGTATCGGCCAGACGTGCAGGATCGTCGATGCTGTTCAGCGACGTCAGCACTTCTGGCGGAATTTTTTTGTTCAGCTTGATGTAGCCTTCGAACTGATTGATTGCGGTGCGAACCAGCACTTCCTGCTCGCGCTCTTCAATCGCCGGCGATTCCAGGTACTCAGCCTGGGCTGAGAAATGCTCGCCGTTGTCAGAAAGCGTGGTGATGCGTGCGCGCTGAAGGCCTTCAACCAGCACTTTTACCGTGCCGTCCGGCAGTTTCAGCATCTGCAAAATAGAAGCCACGGTTCCAACTGTGAACAGGTCGTTAACACCTGGCTCATCCGTCGAAGCTTCTTTCTGCGCCACCAGCATGATTTTCTTATCATGGTCCATTGCAGCTTCCAGGCAGCGAATGGATTTTTCGCGCCCGACAAACAGTGGAATAACCATGTGCGGATAAACCACCACATCGCGCAGCGGCAATACGGGGATTTCAATGCGTTCAGAACGCTCAGGATTCATAGAGCTCTCTCTTAGTTTAATGTCCGCCAGGTGATTTGGTGAACGCTTCCGCTCCACCAACAAGTAAATCAGTATATGGGGCTGTTTCCCGGACATTCAACTGCGGGAATGCAGGAAAAATAAATGGGGGATAAAATCCCCCATTTTTGTATTAACTGACTGGTTATTCTGGCGAATTATTCACCGGATGCTTGCTGCGCTTCCGGCTTACCGTAAATTAATAGCGGTTTGGACTGGCCAGCGATGACGGACTCGTCAATCACCACTTTTTCCACGTCATCCATGGAAGGCAGATCGTACATGGTATCCAGCAGCGCGCCTTCAACGATGGAACGCAGGCCACGAGCACCGGTTTTACGCGCCATCGCTTTCCTGGCAATCGCATCCAGCGCTTCATCACGGAACTCCAGCTCCACGCCTTCCAGATTGAACAATGCCTGATACTGTTTGGTCAGGGCATTTTTCGGCTCTTTCAGGATTTGGATCAGCGCGTCTTCACTCAGTTCGCTGAGCGTAGCCACTACCGGCAGACGACCGATGAACTCAGGGATCAGACCAAATTTGATCAGATCTTCCGGTTCTACCTGGCCGAGCAGCTGGCCTTCGCTGGCTTTCTCAGACTTAGCTTTTACCGTTGCACCAAAGCCAATACCAGAACCCGTTTCCACGCGGTTAGCGATAACTTTATCCAGGCCAGCAAACGCGCCGCCGCAGATAAAGAGGATCTTGGAGGTATCAACCTGCAGGAATTCCTGCTGCGGATGCTTACGGCCACCCTGAGGTGGAACGGCAGCCACGGTGCCTTCAATCAGTTTCAGCAGCGCCTGCTGCACGCCTTCACCGGAAACGTCACGGGTGATCGACGGGTTGTCAGATTTGCGGGAGATTTTGTCAATCTCATCGATGTACACAATGCCGCGCTGGGCTTTCTGTACGTCGTAGTCGCATTTCTGCAGCAGTTTCTGAATGATATTTTCAACGTCTTCGCCCACGTAACCTGCTTCGGTCAGCGTGGTCGCATCCGCCATGGTGAACGGAACGTCCAGCAGGCGAGCCAGGGTTTCTGCCAGCAGCGTTTTACCGCTACCGGTTGGCCCGATCAGCAGGATGTTGCTTTTACCCAGCTCGACGCCGTTAGACGTGTCGCTGTTGCGCAGACGTTTGTAGTGGTTGTAAACCGCAACCGCCAGCACTTTTTTAGCCTGCTCTTGCCCGATAACATAATCGTCAAGGTGGTTACGGATTTCGTGCGGCGTTGGCAGCGCACTGCGTTCACGGTGCGGGGCCACTTCTTTAATCTCTTCGCGAATGATGTCGTTACATAAATCGACACACTCATCGCAGATATACACTGACGGCCCGGCAATCAGCTTACGCACTTCATGCTGGCTTTTGCCGCAAAAAGAGCAGTACAGCAGTTTGCCTGAACCGTCTTTGCGCTTATCTGTCATCAGTAAAACCTCTTCTCTGTTTCTGTGTGCTACCACCGGCAGCACAAGTGCCATTCTACGGCGCAGCCGATAGTGAAGCGTTAAGTCAGGCCGCTACATTTACTATAGTATAACGGCCCAAAGCTTCGGGCATTAGTTACGGTGAGTCAGGATCGAATCAACTAAACCATACTCTACCGCTTCGCTTGCGGAGAGGAAACGATCGCGCTCTGTGTCTTTCTCGATTTGTTCAAGCGTTTTGCCCGTATGCTCTGCCATCAGCTCGTTCATACGTGCTTTCACTTTCAGGATCTCTTTAGCGTGGATTTCAATATCCGTCGCCTGCCCCTGATAACCCCCCAGCGGCTGGTGAATCATGACGCGGGAGTTAGGCAGGCAGAAACGCTTACCTTTCGCCCCTGCGGTCAGCAGGAAGGCGCCCATCGAGCAAGCCTGCCCCATACAAATGGTGCTGACGTCCGGCTTGATAAATTTCATGGTGTCGTAAATCGACATCCCGGCCGTAATTACGCCACCTGGAGAGTTAATGTAGAGATAGATATCTTTCTCCGGGTTTTCTGCTTCCAGAAACAGCATCTGCGCCACAATCAGGTTAGCCATATGATCTTCTACCTGGCCGGTCAGGAAGATGACGCGTTCCTTAAGCAGACGGGAATAGATATCGTATGAACGTTCGCCGCGGGATGTTTGCTCAACAACCATCGGCACCAGGGCCATATGGGGTGCTAATTGATCTCGTTCGCCACTGTATGACATGTCCGTCTCCTGGAGTAATTAAGCCTACTGTACTGATTCTACTTGAGACGCAGGATATTGACTATGTTCCTTGCGCCGATTCTGGACGGAGTCAGTCAGGGATTATTAATGGAACCACACCCGAATAATGGGGATGATTTGCCCTGTTTCAAGCATAACAACCTTTTCTTGATACGCTAACCCTGAAAAGGGGATTTATTGATGGCTTATCGTGTGATTTAGCAATAAAAAAAGCCCGCCACCGGAAGGTGACGGGCCTGATGCAGCTGTTTTTGGCCTGTAAGCCAAAAAGCACTTACGCCTGCTGGTTCATCAGCTCGCTGAAAGTGGTCGCTTTTTCAGACACTTTCGCTTTAGCCAGAACGGCTTCAACAGCCTGCTCTTCCAGAGCAACGTTGCGCATGTTGTCCATCAGCTCTTTGTTTTTACCATAGAACTCGATGACTTCAGTCGGATCTTCGTAGGCAGAAGCCATTTCTTCGATCAGACCTTTAACACGCTCTTCGTCAGCTTTCAGCTCGTGGGTACGAATCACTTCGCCCAGCAGCAGACCAACAACAACGCGGCGTTTAGCCTGCTCTTCGAACAGCTCACGTGGCAGTTCCAGAGCTTGCTTCTCGTTACCGCCGAAGCGCTGTGCAGCCTGGCGACGCAGAACGTCGATTTCGCCGTCGATCAGCGCAGCCGGCACGTCGATGTCGTTCGCGTTAACCAGACCGTCGATTGCCTGAGACTTGATGCGGTTACGCACTGCGCCTTTCAGTTCACGATCCATGTTTTTGCGGACTTCGGTACGCAGACCTGCAACGGAGCCATCTTCAACGCCGAAACGTTTGATGAACTCTTCGGTGAATTCCGGCAGTTCACGCGCTTCAACTTTCTTCAGCACGATGTCGAACTTCGCCGCTTTCCCTTTCAGGTTTTCAGCGTGGTATTCTTCAGGGAAGGTCACTTCGATAGTGAACTCTTCGCCCGCTTTGTGGCCAACGATACCGTCTTCAAAGCCCGGAATCATGCGGCCCTGGCCCATTGCCAGTACGAAGTCAGAGGCTTTGCCGCCTTCGAACACTTCGCCGTCAACGGAACCGGTGAAATCGATGGTGACGCGATCTTCTGCAGTCGCTGCAGCGTCGCTGTCTTTCCAGGTCGCCTGCTGCTTACGCAGGGTGTCCAGCATCGCGTCAACGTCTTCGTCGGTCACATCAACAACCGGTTTTTCAACTTCGATAGCGTCCAGACCCTGCAGCTCAACTTCTGGGTACACTTCAAACTCTACCGCGTAGGTGAAGTCTTCGCCCAGTTTGTATTCGCCCGGCACGTAGTTAGGTGCGCCAGCTGGATTGATCTTCTCTTTGATGATCGCATCAATAAAGTTGCGGCTCATCAGCTCGCCCAGCACGTCCTGACGAACGGAAGCACCGTAGCGCTGCTCAACGACGGTCATCGGCACTTTGCCTTTACGGAAGCCGTCAATACGAACTTTTTTTGCCACGTTGACCAGCTCGCTTTTTACAGCGGTTTCGATGCTGTCTGCAGCGATAGTAATCGTGAGACGGCGGCCAAGGCCCTGAGTGGTTTCAACTGAAACTTGCATCTTGTTACCTCAAAAAATCACAGTGCTCGGTCAACTCCGGAAGCCCGGTGGCTTCACAGAACCAGGATGTTCTCTGAAACAGAAACACATTCCTTGTCGTCAGAATCATCCCGAAGACATTCCGAAAAATAAGACGCAGCATTATAGCGGCATCGCTGGGGTGAGTCGAGAACGGCAATAGCGCACGGCTGCGGCCTTTTTCACACTTCTCTGTCATTTATTCTTTCTTTGCCCGCCTCCCTGGAAGAGCCAGACAAAACAAAACGGCCCGCAGGCCGTTTTTGAAAACGCAGTATACATACCGCAACATAACGGAAAAGTTCCCTTAGTTGCAAACGCTTAGCGGTAAATCAGGCGATACTGCCCGCGCCACGGCAGTTCGGTGAAGCGAACACCGTATCCTGCAACCCTTCCCACTCTTTAATGGTGTAGGTATGCAGCGCCAGCGCGTGCACCGGGCCGGCCAGTTCTTCGCTCAATGTGCCATAAATCATGCGATGGCGGTTTAAAAAACGTTCGCCGGTAAAACGATCGCTGACCAGCACAACCTTGAAATGGCTTTCTGAGCCCGCCGGGACATTGTGACGATAGCTTTCATCCACGACTTCCAGGTACGCGGGGGTAAAGCCTGCTTTTAACTTCTCTTCTATCTGCTCGCGTATCAGCATGAACTTTCTCCTCGACAACGTAGAGATGCCACTCATCCCTTTAAATATTAGCCGCTTTTAGCCAGCTTTTACGCTAAACACAACAAAAATTTAGCTTTCGGCGGCCGTTCTTTACCCAGTTGCCTGAAGTCTCATGCAGTTAAGGCACTAAACCGGCATAAAACTGTCAGAAGGTTTTGCTGCGGCCCAGAAAAAAGGCAACGCGATGAAATTCCGTGCGTCAGGCACTTCCCCTGGACAGCCGCAGTGTTATGATGGCGTGATTTTTTATCAGCCTGCCCTTTGAGTACATTGAGAAAGCGAACATGTTAAAAAAATTACTTTTCCCGCTGGTTGCCATGTTTATGCTGGCCAGCTGTGCAACACCGCCAACCACCATTGAAGTTGCGCCAAAAATCACTCTGCCACAGCAGGATCCAAGCCTGATGGGCGTTACGCTCAGCATCAACGGTGCCGATCAGCGTACCGACCAGGCGCTGGCGAAAGTGACCCGTGATAACCAGCTGGTCACGCTGACGCCATCACGCGATCTGCGCTTCCTGCTGCAGGAAGTGCTGGAGAAGCAGATGACCGCGCGCGGTTATATGATTGGGCCGAACAGCCCGGTTGACCTGCAGATCATCGTTAACCAGCTGTACGCCGACGTTTCCCAGGGCAACGTGCGCTACAACATCGCCACCAAAGCGGATATCTCCATCATTGCTACCGCGAAGAACGGCAACAAGATGACCAAGAACTACCGCTCCAACTACAACGTTGAAGGCGCGTTCCAGGCCACCAACAAGAATATCGCTAACGCGGTTAACTCCGTACTGACCGATACCATTGCGGATATGGCTCAGGACACCAGCGTTCACGACTTCATCAAACAGAACGCTCGTTAATTTTTACCCCGTTGGCCTGCTCGCGCGGGCCAACAACAGAGTTTGCACAATTCCCCTATGTCCAATCATTATCTGCGCATCTTTCAGCAGCCGAAATCAGCCATTTTGCTGATTCTGGGCTTTGCATCCGGCCTCCCCCTGGCCCTGACTTCCGGCACGCTACAGGCCTGGATGACCGTCGAAAATATCGACCTGAAAACCATCGGTTTCTTTTCGCTCGTGGGCCAGGCCTACGTCTTTAAGTTTCTTTGGTCGCCGGTGATGGACCGCTACACGCCGCCGCTGCTCGGCCGTCGCCGTGGCTGGCTGTTAATTACGCAAATTCTGTTGTTGGTGGCTATTGCCGCCATGGGATTCCTTGAACCGTCCTCCCAGCTGCGCTGGATGGCGGCTCTGGCGGTAATCATCGCCTTCTGTTCTGCCTCTCAGGATATCGTTTTTGATGCCTGGAAGACCGACGTTCTGTCTGCCGAAGAGCGCGGCACCGGCGCCGCCATCAGCGTGCTGGGCTACCGCCTGGCGATGCTGGTTTCCGGCGGCCTTGCGCTGTGGATTGCGGACCGCTATTTAGGCTGGCAGGCAACCTACTGGCTGATGGCAGCCCTGCTGGTCCCTTGCATTATCGCGACCTTTTTAGCGCCTGAGCCCACGGACGCAATCCCGGTGCCTAAAAGCCTGGAACGCGCCGTCGTTGAGCCGCTGCGCGACTTCTTTGGCCGCAACAACGCCTGGCTGATTTTGCTGCTGATCGTGCTTTATAAGCTGGGCGATGCCTTTGCCATGAGCCTGACCACCACGTTTCTGATCCGCGGCGTCGGCTTTGATGCCGGTGAAGTGGGCATGGTGAATAAAACCCTTGGGCTGTGTGCCACCATTATCGGGGCGCTGCTCGGCGGGATGCTGATGCAAAAGCTGACGCTGTTCCGCGCGCTGCTAATTTTTGGCATTTTGCAGGGCGTGTCTAACGCCGGCTACTGGCTGCTGTCGGTGACGGACAAAGACATGCTCACCATGGCGAGCGCGGTGTTCTTTGAAAATCTGTGCGGCGGCATGGGCACCGCGGCGTTTGTGGCGCTGCTGATGACCCTGTGCAATAAATCCTTCTCTGCAACCCAGTTTGCGCTGCTTTCTGCGCTGTCCGCCGTGGGGCGCGTCTATGTCGGCCCGATTGCCGGCTGGTTTGTTGAGGCGCACGGTTGGCCAACCTTCTACCTGTTTTCGGTCGTTGCGGCGGTGCCGGGGATCCTTTTACTGCTGGTGTGTAAAAGCACGCTGGAATTCACCCAGCAAACCGAAACCTTTATGTCTCGAAGTGAATTTGCTCCGGCCTATCGCCTGGCGCTGCGTATTCTGAGCTTTGGCTGCCTGCTGCTGGCGGCATGGCTGCTGGTGATTATCTGTAATGCGCTGGGGCTTACCGAGTGGACGTTTGGTTTGCAGCTTCTGGAATGGGGCGCGCTGTTTGCCATCGGCGGCATTTTGTTTGGCGGCGTGCTGGACTTCCTGGCCCTGCGCAAAACGGCGCTTATCTAAAAGAATAAAAAACCGGGCAGATTACCGCCCGGTCCGAGAAAGCCGGAGAGGAGATCCTTCCCGGCTTTTTTATGGCCTTAAGCCAGCGCGTGTGCCGCCGCATTTTGCCCGGCGAGCGTGCCGAAGATGATGATATCGGCCACCGCGTTACCGCCGATGCGGTTAGCGCCGTGAATACCCCCCACCACTTCACCCGCAGCCCAGATGCCCTGAATAACCTGTTGCTGCCCGGTCACCACTTCTGCGCTGGTGTTGATGGTCACCCCGCCCATCGTGTGGTGAACCCCTGGCGCAATGCGGATTGCATAGTAAGGCCCGGTATTCAGAGGGAAACGCATGCCGGTAGTACGCCCGAAGTCTTCGTCTTTTTTCTGCGCCACGAAGCCGTTATAACAATCCAGCGTTTGCTGCAGTGCGTGACCGTCCATGTTCAGCTTCAGGGCCAGCTCTTCCGGCGTTGGGGCACTGAGGACAAAGCCACGGGCAATGTACTCGTCGGCCGCTTTGTTGTTCTGGCGCACCTGCTCGTCGAACACAATCCAGGCGCTCTTTTCCGGCAGGGCGATGATTTCGGCGGACACCTTGTCGCGGGTTTCCAGCTCATTGTAGAAACGCTGCCCTTCCTGGCTCACCAGGATAGCCCCGCCCCCGCGGATGGACTCGGAAATCAGGTAAGAGGTAGTTTGTTCCACGGTTGGGTGAATCTGGATCTGATCCATATCCACCGTGCCCGCCCCGATTTTTTCCAGCAGAGCGATGCCGCTGCCGGTCGCCCCTTTATGGTTGGTGGTCACAAAGCCTTTCAGCTCAGGGCGATAATGCACCACCATTTTACGGTTGGCGCTAAATCCGCCGGTGGCGACAACTACGCTTTTCGCCAGCAGAACATGGTGTTCATTATATTCGTTGGCGATCTTAACCCCGGTTACCACGCCGTTTTCATGCAGGATATCTTCCACGGTGGTATCCAGCAGAACGTCAATGCTGCGCTGGTTAACGTTGTTCACCAGGCCGCTGATTAAGAAGCCGCCGACCGCCGAACGATCTGCAGGGCGGTGGGTACGATCGATGCTCATCCCGCCGGTGATGGTGATGTCGTTCAGCACAATATCCAGGCTTGCCAGCCAGTCGATGGCGCCGGGCGCGCGCTCGACGAACTCTTTCAGCAGCTCGGTATTGTTTCTGAACTTGCCGCCTTTCAGCGTCTCATCGTAGAACAGCTCTTTGCTGTCTTTGATGCCCTTCATCGCCTGGAAGCGAGTTTCTGCGGCGTTCATGCCCACGGAGGCTTTGATGGTGTTCCCGCCGATGGTTGGCATCTTCTCAATAATCACCACGCGAGCGCCGGCGTCAGAAGCACGAATAGCCGCCGCAAGTCCTGCGCCGCCGCTGCCGATTACCGCCACATCGTAGCTTTGCGGCGCATCCGGGTTGCCGCCTTCTTCAATAACGTGCTCTTTGCTGGAGGTGGTCATCGCGCGGGATACCGCTTTCTTCAAGGCCTCACTTTGCGCCGTAGCCCCGGTCACCGCATCAACATACGGGCTGTTGGCCACCAGCATGCGAGAACGCAGGATCTCAAAGCTTGGGGTGAAATCGACATCCACTGAATCGTCCTGCACCAGCGTAATGTCGGTGATACGGTCGGTGTCGAGGGTGACGCTAATTTTAAGCTTGAGCGCTTCGGCCTCCACTTTTTCCTGGAAGACCCCGGCCTTGTATTTACGGCCAGAAGTACTGGCGTCGCGGATCATGGCGTCGACCAGCGAGAAGCGCCACAGCGGCTCAGGGATCAGCAGCTCTTCACGCCTGGTGCTGTCGATGAACAGATCGAGCGTTTCATTTTTCAGGATGCGATCGGCCCAGTCCGGATAAGCGATGCAGGCCTTGCCGACGGCAATCAGGTCATAGCCTAAGCCCAGCGCCTCTTCGGCGTCGCTGCGATTAACCACGCCGCCTACGCCGATAACGGGTACTTTCGCCAGCGTTTCTGAGCGCATCGCCTGGTATTTGTCGATCAGCATCGTTGGGTCTTTGGTATCAACTATTGAGGCGCGCTTGAAGTAGCCCACGGAGAAGTGCAGGTAATCCACACCTCTTTCAGCCAGCTTTTCCAGCAGGTACATGGTGTCATCAAAGCGAATGCCCGGCACCTCAATCTCTTCCGGCGAGAAGCGGTAGCCGATAATAAAGGAAGCATCTGCGAAGCGGCTCGCCATTTTATGGGTGATCTCGAGCACTTCCAGCGGGAAGCGGGCGCGGTTTTCACGGCTGCCGCCCCACTTATCGTCACGCTGGTTCGAGTTTGGCGAGTAGAACTGCTGGATCAGGTAGGTGTTCGCGCCGTGGATCTCCACGCCGTCAAACCCGGCTTTAATGGCACGGTTCACGGCGTCACCAAATTTGGTGATCATCACGTCAACTTCTTCCGCGGTTAACGCTTCAGGCGTTGTGGCTCCCTCACGCGGCGCGGCGATAGCGCTCGGCGCAACGGGCTTCCTGCCGCCAATCAGCTCAGGCTCAACCATCCTGCCGCCGTGGTAAATCTGCAGAATCGCTTTCGATCCCTGGGATTTAATCGCGCTGGCAATGCGCGCAAGGCCGGGGATTTTGTTATCGCTGTCGATGGCCAGAGCACCGGGGAAAGCGGGACCTTTAGGGTCGATAAAGCAGCATTCGACGATAACGGTGCCGATGGTGCCGGCACGTTCACGATAATATTCAACCAGGTCACTCGGCACGCTGCCGTCGTAAAAACCGGTACAGGTGGTCATTGGCGCCATGATCAGGCGGTTTTTCAGCACCGCGCCGTTGGGCAAGGTTAGCGGCTTCAGGATCGGGGTTTTGGAGTTCATTCTTTATCATTCCAGCAGGTGAGGTCGACATTGTCCGGCACTCGGTGAATAGCCCCGGCAGGCAACACAATTATCAGGGAGTAACGTAATTTGAATTAGTGAACAGAAACGGCTATTTCGCGGAATATATTTTTCGAATGTTAGTCAACGCCTTAAAAAAAGCAAATACAAATAATAACCATAAATAATAAAAGGTTTTATATGAAGCCACTTTGGCTGAATACGGCCTGGCCGTAAGCGAAGCGGTAGATTGACATCAGCTTACGATTTGATCTTTAACCGTGTAAAGACTATGGATATAAACAGAGCAATTTTTTTAGTTAAATAAAAACGTTGGTTTTTTGCTTAACAAAAACCAAAATCAAATACCTGACAAGGTTTAGCAATGCGTAGAATAAGGGATAATCACCTGTTGTTTCAGTATGATGACGAAATCAAGAAACAGCAGGTGATCACACATTAAATATGAGGTTAAAGGGAGGCTGGAATCTGGTGCGATGAGCGGTTAGATTTGCACCGATTAAAAAAACTATCATGAATGCATCAAATTCTGCCTATAAAAGATTAGGTAGAAATAAAAGTCAGGAAACAGGTTTCGCAGGGAATATTAATCGAATTCATCATGATAACTTTAAGGCACAGGCTATGACTAACACCTCAACAATAAGCGAGACGGCGAAATCCCCGCCCCCAAACGCGGGGAATAAAAAGCGCTTTATATTGCTATTTTTACCGATCCTGATCAGCATAATTATATTACTGCTTCCGGTTCCCGCAGGGTTAGAGCCGTATGCGTGGCACTTCTTCGCCGTCTTCGTTGGCGTGATTGTCGGCTTGATCTTCGAGCCGCTCCCGGGGGCGGTGATCGGGCTAACGGGCGTCGTGGTGATTGCGCTGTTTAGCCAGTGGCTGCTGTTCAGCCCGGCGGAACTGGCGGATCCTAAGTTCAAACTGGCCAGCCAGTCGTTCCAGTGGGCAGTCAGCGGCTTTAGCAACTCCACCGTTTGGCTGATTTTCGGCGCCTTTATGTTTGCCGCCGGCTACGACAAGACGCAGTTTGGCCGTCGACTGGCGCTGATTCTGGTGAAGTATCTGGGCCGACGCAGCCTGACGCTGGGTTACGCGATTACCTTCGCCGACCTGCTCCTTGCGCCGTTCACGCCGTCTAACACCGCGCGCAGCGGGGGCACCATCTACCCGATTATTGCCAACCTGCCGCCGCTTTATGGCTCTCTGCCGAACGATCCAAGCTCGCGCAGAATTGGCTCTTACCTGATGTGGGTCGCAATCAGCGCCGCCTGTATCACCAGCTCGATGTTCCTCTCCGCGCTGGCGCCTAACCTGCTGGCGCTGGCGTTGGTGAAAAGCATCATCGGCTTCGAGATCTCCTGGGGGATGTGGTTCCTGGCCTTCCTGCCGCTGGGCGTGCTGCTGATCCTGACGATGCCGCTGCTGGCCTACTGGTTCTATCCGCCTGAAGTGAAGGTCAATGACGAAGTGCCGAAATGGGCTGCCGCTGAGCTGGAAAAACTGGGCAAACTGTCTCGCAACGAAATCCTGCTGCTGCTGTTCGTGTGTAGCGCCCTGCTAATGTGGATTTTCGCTGCCGCGTGGATTGAACCAGCGATGGCTGCCCTGCTGGTGATTATCCTGATGCTGTGGACCGGGGTACTGAACTGGAACGACATTATCAGCAATAAACCAGCCTGGAATACCTTCGCCTGGTTTGCCACCCTGGTGGCGCTGGCTGATGGCCTGGCACGCGTGGGCTTTATCGCCTGGCTTGGGAAAGAAGGTGCCGCGCTGCTGCACGGCTTCGATCCGCAGGTGTCGGCGGTGATGCTGCTGGTTGCGTTCTACCTGCTGCACTATCTGTTTGCCAGCACCACGGCGCACACCACCGCCCTGCTGCCAGCGACCCTGACCATTGCCGCGTCTATTCCGGGGATTAATATGCCGGTCTTCTGCCTGATGATGGTCACGTCGCTCGGCGTAATGGGGATCATCACCCCGTACGGCACCGGCCCAAGCCCGATTTACTACGGTAGCGGCTATCTGCCAACCAAAGACTACTGGCGAATGGGCACCATCTTTGGCGCCATTTTCCTGTGTTCACTGATGCTTATCAGCTACCCGTGGATGGTGCTGATGTTCTGATGCACGGCTTTTGACATGAAAGCCCCCGGCGTATACCGGGGGCTTTTTTATTTTATGAAATAGACCATTTCGATAATGATGCCGTAAAGCATCGGCAGCAATATCATGCCCAGGATATTCACCAGTGGAGGAAGCTGGCGGATAAACAAAACGGGGAACATCAGGACCACCACCACAATTCTGATCGGCAAGTTACGCCAGTCCCTGCGCCGCTGCCAAAGCGCCCACCCGACCGGGACAATAAGGAAGATCATGATAACCAGCGCCCGCATCGTTATGGCATCTTTTCCCTGCCATGCGCTCGCCCCACGCCAGGCGCTATAGAAAGCCATCACCAGAAGCAGCCCCGACGCCAGCCAGAAAAAAGCATGAACGCATTTGCCTGCCGCGCCTCCGGATTCAAACCGGCGCTCAAGAAATGGATATCCCCAGAGAAAAGTCGCCACTACGACCAGCATGACGCCGGCCTGAAGCGCCATTTTCGGTGACTCATGGCCCGGCAACCAGGCCGTATATCCCCAGAAAAATACGGCAATGATGGCTCCCCAGCTAAGCGCCAGAGTTGGTTTTTGTAGTACATCAAGAAGCGATGGATTAAGGCGCTCCAGCAATGCAGGGGACTGCTGGCGTAATTCCCCCACCTGACCCGCCAGCTGCGAGAGGAGATCCGGAATCAGCCTGACCCACCATGAAATCTCCGTGCCCTTTTCCGTCAGCAAACGCCATTTCAACTGTCCATAACGGCTGCCGCCGTACTGCCGGGCCAGATATTGCCAATAGTTTTCCTGGTCGGTAATAGCAATCTGCTGCTCAAGAGCATGAACTATCCAGTCCGGCAGTTGAGATGAACGGTAGTTATCAATTTGCCAGTCCATTACCGCAGAAACTTCATTTAACAGGCTGCGGTAAAGCCAGGACTGCTCGCTTAGCGATTCGGCCAGCATCAGGCTAAACGCATGCCTGGCCTCAAGCGCATCGGGGATTTCATTATCAAGATAGCGGTGCAGCTCACCCAAGCCTTCGAGTTCATCCCTGATTAAAAGCGCCGAAATTGCCTGCGCTTTTTCCCAGAGTTCATTTTTGCTCCAGGGTGTTTCTGGCGAAGATGCCTGCTCCTGCATCAGTTGCCGAACATAATCCACCATAGGCGTAGGTTCAGGTTTCTCCGGCAGACTTTCAGCGTCTTCATACAGGACGACCGCCGAACTGGCATAGCGTTTGGCGCTATCAAACGCCTCGCGCAGGGCCTGAAAACCCTGCGGATCTTTGTCCGGCCGCCGCAGCTTTAACTCGCGGGCATAAGCGCGACGAATTTCACGTTCATCCGTTGTGGGCTCAATGCCCAGCACATCCCATATCGTCGCCATGTTTACAGTCCGTCGTTAAGCTGGTCTAACACCCGGCGCAGTTCGTCCCGCGCGGCGGCAATAATTCGCAGGTCCTGGCGCTCCAGCGCTTGTTCAAATTGCGTGGCGTAATGATCGATAATCTGGCGTCTTTCTCCCAGCGTCTGCTCATAGCGTTTTGCCGCCTCGGCAGCCAGCTGGCGGTTTTCGGGCACATCCCGAGGATGCTGTTTAAGGGCATCAAGCTGTTTTAAACGCTTCGCAATTTCCTCGGCGCTGAGCGTGCCCGGCGCTTTTTCAATCACCATTGTCGAGGCGCTTTGCTCGCCGCTAATCTTGCATTCCACTTCCAGAATGCCGTCGAGGGTATAGGTGAAGCGTACGTCCACGCTCACCTCTCCCGCTTTGCGCGCAGGGATCTTAATCGACATGCTGTCCAGCAGCAGGTTGTCGCTGACTTTGCGCGATTCCCCCTGGTAGACCTCAATATCTATCTGCCGCTGGTTGTCGTTCATGGTGCTGAAGGTCTGCATTACGCTTACCGGCACAAAAGCATTGCGCTCGATCAGCGGCGAGAAAAAGCCTTCTTCTACCCTGTCGCCGTTTCGACGCGATACGGCAATGCCCAGTGAATAAGGCATGACGTCGGTAAGCACCACGTCGTCCAGAGCTTTGTCTTCTGCAATCAGTCCGGCCTGAACGCCTGCCCCCAGCGCCACGACTTCGTCGGGGTTCAGTTCATTACGCGGGAAGCGACCAAACATTCGGGTCACCAGCTGGCGTACCAGAGGCATACGCGTTGCGCCGCCGACCAGAATAACGTGATCGAGTTGCGCAACGTCGAATTGCGCATCCTGCAGCGCCTGAACAACCGGTTTTTTCAGGCGGGACAGCAGCGCGCTGCAGCACGCCTGGAAAGTCTCTTCGTTGAGATCCCAGCTAAATTCTTCCCCTGCATAAACCAGCTTCGCGCTGGCTCTGTCCTGACTGCTGAGCTGCTGTTTCAGGGATTCGGCCTGGCGGGTCAGGTTTGCGGCAAGCTCTGGGTTATCCAGCGTCAGCTGGGGATAGCCGCTCAGCATCCACTGGCGCAGGGCTTCGGTAAAATCATCGCCGCCAAGCCAGGCATCACCGCTGCTGGCGCGGACTTCAATCACGCCCTCGAACATATCCACGATGGAAACATCAAATGTACCGCCGCCTAAGTCGAAGACCAGGAATTTTTGCTCGCGGCTGTCGGCTAATCCGTAGGCCAGTGCTGCCGCAGTAGGCTCGTTTAAGAGGCGTTCAACCTCCAGCCCGGCCATTTGCCCTGCGGCTTTAACTGCTTTGCGCTGGGAGTCATTGAAATAAGCCGGAACGGTAATAGCCGCACGCGTGACTTCACAACCAAGCGCAACTTCGGCATCGGCTTTTAATTTTCGCAGCACTAATGCGGAAAGCTCTTCGGCACGAAATGACTGTTTGCCGAGGGTGAAAACTTTCTCGGTGCCCATATAGCGCTTAAAACTGGCAACCGTCAGATGAGGATGGCTAACCAGTCGAGCCTTTGCCGCCTCGCCCACCAGCAGGTGCCCTTCATCATCCAGCCCGACAACGGAAGGCGTTAAGCGCTCACCTTTTTGGCCTAAAGCCAGCGTCGCTGCGCCCTCGCTGAACCAGGAGACTGCGCTATTGGAGGTGCCGAGATCGATGCCAATAATGGGTGATACGTATCCTGTCATTGCCTTATCCCTGTAAAGAGTGATGGATATTCAGCGGCCTCAATCCCGCCGTATTCATCGATGTTTGTCATTAAGATGAAGTAATTAATACCGGGTAGTTACTTTTATTGTCTATTAATTACTCAGGTCTATAAGTGTTACCGTCGAGGACTATTTATCGTAATTAAATACAGTTTTCTTTAATTACTTTGTTCAATAAGCATTAAAAGATTATCCTTAACGATTCAGCCCGGTGCGAAATTAATATTTGTTGGAAATATGTGACAAATGCTGCCGCATTGTTAACCAAATGTATTTCAAACTGATTGGTTATACCAATTTCCCCGGTCTATTTCCGCAAACATAGGTTTTCGTTATAACCTTCAGGGCCCGCGTGCCAACGCTAGATTTTACAGTTTGTTGCATTCTGTGTGACATCGGCGGCAGAACCCGGTAACACCCTACTGACACTGCGCCATTCATGTTTACAGTAATGTAACCTTCCCGTAAAATGCCGGCACACTTTAAACGACAATAGAGCTCCCCGGAATTGAGGTCGTTAAATGAGACTCAGGAAATACAATAAAAGTTTGGGATGGTTGTCATTAATCGCAGGCGCATTTTTACTTAGTGGCTGTGATTCTGCACTCCTGGATCCCAAAGGACAGATCGGACTGGAACAACGTTCATTGATACTGACGGCCATCGGCCTGATGTTGATTGTCGTTATCCCTGCAATTGCAATGGCTATCGGTTTTGCCTGGAAGTATCGGGCTTCAAACAAAGACGCCAAATACAGCCCAAACTGGTCGCACTCGAACAAGGTTGAAGCTGTCGTCTGGACGATTCCTATCCTTATCGTTATCTTCCTCGCGGTACTGACCTGGAAAACCACTCACGCTCTTGAACCTAGCCGTCCGCTGGAACATGAAGCGAAGCCGGTGACCATCGAAGTTATCGCCATGGACTGGAAATGGTTCTTCATCTATCCGGAGCAGGGTATCGCTACGGTGAATGAGATAGCCTTCCCGGCCAACACCCCAGTGGAATTCAAAATCACCTCTAACTCGGTGATGAACTCCTTCTTTATCCCGCGCCTGGGTAGCCAAATCTACGCAATGGCAGGCATGCAGACCAAACTGCACCTGATTGCTGATGAAGCCGGCACCTACGACGGTATTTCGTCAAACTACAGCGGTAAAGGTTTCTCCGGCATGAAGTTCAAGGCAATTGCCACGCCGGACATGGACACCTTTAACCAATGGGTGGCTAAAGCGAAACAGTCTCCAGAAGTCATGAACGATATGGCGACCTACGAGAAACTGGCCGCGCCAAGCGAATACAACAAAGTCGAATACTTCTCCAGTGTTAAACCTGATTTGTTTAAAGACGTTATTAACAAATTCATGGGACACGGGAGCATGCACATGGCCAGGCCGGAAGGTGAACAGGCTTCCCATGACGATATGAAAGGCATGGAAGGTATGGAAGGCATGGACATGAGTCACGCGGAAACCTCTCACTAAGGGGCCGAGGAATAATACGATGTTCGGAAAACTTACACTGGATGCAATCCCGTACCATGAGCCAATTGTCATGGTTACGGTTGCGGCAATCATCGTCGGGGGACTGGCGCTGCTTGCGGCTATCACTTACTTCGGTAAGTGGGAATATTTATGGAAAGAGTGGCTAACTTCCGTTGACCACAAACGCCTTGGCGTAATGTACGTTATCGTCGCTATCGTCATGCTGCTGCGCGGCTTTGCCGATGCGGTCATGATGCGTAGCCAGCAGGTGCTGGCCTCCGCGGGCGAAGCCGGCTTCCTGCCACCTCATCACTACGATCAGATCTTTACCGCCCACGGCGTTATCATGATCTTCTTCGTGGCGATGCCTTTTGTTATCGGCCTGATGAACCTGGTTGTGCCGTTGCAGATTGGCGCACGTGACGTTGCCTTCCCGTTCCTGAACAACCTGAGCTTCTGGTTCACCGTTGTCGGCGTGGTGCTGGTTAACCTGTCACTGGGCGTGGGCGAATTCGCACAGACCGGCTGGGTGGCTTATCCACCGCTATCGGGCATTGAGTACAGTCCGGGCGTCGGGGTCGACTACTGGATCTGGAGTCTCCAGCTCTCCGGTATCGGTACTACGCTGACAGGTATTAACTTCTTCGTGACCATTCTGAACATGCGTACCCCGGGTATGACTATGTTCAAAATGCCGGTGTTCACCTGGGCTTCGCTGTGTACTAACGTACTGATTATCGCCGCGTTCCCAATCTTCACCGTGACCGTCGCGCTGCTGACCCTCGACCGCTACCTTGGCACCCATTTCTTTACCAACGATATGGGTGGCAACATGATGATGTACATCAACCTCATCTGGGCCTGGGGCCACCCGGAAGTTTACATCCTGGTGCTGCCGGTGTTTGGCGTGTTCTCTGAGGTGGTTGCAACCTTCTCTAAAAAGCGTCTGTTCGGTTACACCTCTCTGGTGTGGGCGACCATCGCGATTACCGTTCTGTCGTTCATCGTTTGGCTGCACCACTTCTTCACCATGGGCAGCGGTGCGAACGTAAACGCCTTCTTCGGTATTGCCACCATGATTATCGCCATCCCGACCGGGGTGAAGATCTTCAACTGGCTGTTCACCATGTATCAGGGCCGCATCGTCTTTAACTCTGCGATGCTGTGGACCATTGGCTTCATCGTCACCTTCTCTATCGGTGGCATGACCGGTGTTCTGCTGGCGGTGCCGGGTGCGGACTTCGTGCTGCACAACAGCCTGTTCCTGATTGCACACTTCCACAACGTTATCATCGGCGGCGTGGTCTTCGGTTGCTTCGCAGGTCTGACCTACTGGTGGCCAAAAGCGTTCGGCTTCACGCTGAACGAAACCTGGGGCAAACGCGCCTTCTGGTTCTGGATTATCGGCTTCTTCGTGGCGTTTATGCCGCTGTACGTGCTGGGCTTCATGGGTATGACCCGTCGTCTGAGCCAGCAGATCGATCCACAGTTCCACACCCTGCTGGTTGTTGCGGCCTGTGGTGCGGCGCTGATCGCTCTGGGCATTCTGTGCCAGCTGATTCAGTTCTACGTCTCTATCCGTGACCGCGAGCAGAACCGCGATCTGACCGGTGACCCATGGGGTGGCCGTACGCTGGAGTGGGCAACCTCTTCTCCGCCTCCGTTCTATAACTTCGCCCATCTGCCGCACGTTCACGAGCGTGATGCATTCTGGGAGATGAAAGAGAAAGGCGAAGCGTACAAACAGCCTGCGCACTATGAAGAGATTCATATGCCGCGCAACAGCGCTGCCGGTATTATCATCGCTGCATTCAGCACCGTGTTTGGCTTTGCCATGATCTGGCACATCTGGTGGCTGGCGATCGTTGGCTTTGCCGGCATCATCATCACCTGGATTGCGAAAAGCTTCGACGAAGATGTGGATTACTATGTTCCGGTGGCTGAAGTCGAAAAACTGGAAAATCAGCATTTCGAAGAACTCACCAAAGCAGGGCTGAAAAATGGCAACTGAGACTGTAAATAACGCCCACGCCGCGGAGCACGGGCACCACGATGCAGGAACCAATAAGGTCTTTGGTTTCTGGATCTACCTGATGAGCGACTGCATTCTGTTCTGTTGCTTGTTCGCGACCTATGCCGTTCTGGTGAACGGCACCGCAGGCGGCCCGTCAGGGAAAGACATCTTCGAACTGCCGTTCGTGATGGTCGAAACTGCCCTGCTGCTGGTCAGCTCCATCACCTACGGCATGGCGATCATCGCCATGAACAAAGGCAACAAAAGCCAGGTTATCTCCTGGCTGGCGCTGACCTTCCTGTGCGGTGCGGGCTTCGTAGGGATGGAAATCTATGAATTCCATCACCTGATCAAGGAAGGCTTCGGGCCGGATCGCAGCGGCTTCCTGTCAGCGTTCTTCGCGCTGGTTGGCACCCACGGTCTGCACGTCACCTCCGGTCTGGTGTGGATGGCTTTCATGATGATTCATGTTTCCCGTCGCGGCCTGACCAACACCAACCGTGCGCGTCTGATGTGCCTGAGCCTGTTCTGGCACTTCCTTGACGTGGTTTGGATCTGTGTATTCTCCGTAGTCTATCTGATGGGGGCAATGTAATGAGTCATTCAACTGAACATAGCGGCGCCCACCACGGTAGCGTGAAGACCTACATGACAGGCTTCATCCTGTCCATCATCCTGACGGCTATCCCGTTCTGGATTGTGATGGAAGGGACGGCCTCTCACGGCACCATGCTTGCCGTGGTGCTGGTGACAGCGGTAGTACAGATTCTGGTGCACCTCGTGTGCTTCCTGCATCTGAACACCTCTTCGAGTGAGCGCTGGAACCTGGTGGCCTTCGCCTTTACGGTGCTGATTATTGCCATTCTGGTGATCGGCTCGATCTGGATTATGTGGAACCTCAACCTGAACATGATGGTTCACTAAGAGCGGCATGTATGATTAAGCAATACCTGCAAGTAACGAAACCAGGAATTATTTTCGGTAATTTAATTTCTGTCATTGGGGGATTTTTACTGGCCTCGAAGGGCAGCATTAATTACCCGCTGTTCCTCTATACGCTGGTTGGCGTGTCACTGGTGGTCGCATCGGGTTGTGTCTACAACAACTTTATCGACCGCGACATTGACCAGAAGATGGAGAGAACGAAGAATCGGGTGCTGGTTAAAGGCCTGATTTCACCGAAAATTTCGCTGGTGTACGCCACCTTGTTGGGTATTGCTGGCTTCATGCTGCTGTGGTTTGGCGCTAATCCGCTGGCGATGTGGCTGGCCGTGATGGGCTTTGTGGTGTATGTCGGGGTTTATAGCCTGTACATGAAACGCCACTCTGTCTACGGCACGTTGATTGGCAGCCTGTCCGGCGCGGCTCCTCCGGTTATTGGCTACTGCGCCGTAACCAACGAGTTCGACACCGGCGCCGCTATCCTGCTGGCTATCTTTAGCCTGTGGCAGATGCCGCACTCGTACGCGATTGCCATCTTCCGCTTTAAAGATTACCAGGCCGCCAACATCCCGGTTCTGCCGGTGGTAAAAGGCATTTCCGTCGCCAAGAACCACATCACGCTGTACATCATCGCTTTTGCGGTGGCAACGCTGATGCTCTCCCTGGGCGGGTATGCCGGATACAAATACCTGATCGTCGCCGCGGCGGTCAGCGTCTGGTGGCTGGGCATGGCGCTGCGAGGCTATAAGGTGGAAGACGATAAGGTCTGGGCGCGCAAGCTGTTCATCTTCTCTATCGTGGCCATTACCTCGCTCAGCGTCATGATGTCGGTCGACTTTATGGTGCCAGACTCACATAATCTGCTGACTTACGTCTGGTAAGTCACGAAAAGCATAAAAGGGCACCTCGGTGCCCTTTTTAATTTGGTGGCAAACAAGCCAAAAACGTGGTTTTGACTTGTTTGGTTAACGCCAGAAAACTGAATCCTTTATTGTATAGTCGTTGGCGAAAAATGCTTTTAGGCATAGAGAACTCTCTCAACGCTCTGAAAGGGCACCTCGGTGCCCTTTTTTATCAATATCATCAAAGCATCCGCGCTGTAATATCTGTTAAATAACTAACGATTTACCCTCCCCTGCCCTCGCACTACACTAAGGCCGACTTTTTATCTGAGGTGGTAATGAACGATTACAAAATGACGCCCGTCGAGCTGCGAGCGACGTGGGGTTTAGGCACCGTCTTTTCCCTGCGCATGCTGGGCATGTTTATGGTATTGCCGGTTCTTACCACCTGGGGGATGGCGCTGCAGGGCGCAAGCGAAGCGCTTATCGGCCTTGCCATTGGTATCTATGGCCTGGCGCAGGCCGTCTTCCAGATCCCGTTTGGCCTGCTCTCAGACCGCATTGGCCGCAAGCCGCTGATCGTCGGCGGGCTGGCAATCTTTGTGCTCGGCAGCATTATTGCCGCCCTTAGCGACTCCATCTGGGGCGTGATTTTAGGCCGTGCGCTCCAGGGCTCCGGCGCTATCGCCGCCGCGGTGATGGCCCTGCTGTCCGATTTAACCCGCGAACAGAACCGCACCAAAGCCATGGCCTTTATCGGCGTCAGCTTCGGCGTAACCTTCGCTATCGCCATGGTGCTCGGCCCGATCATTACCCAGGCGCTTGGCCTGCAGGCGCTGTTCTGGATGATTGCCGTCCTGGCCAGCTGCGGCATTCTGATCACTCTCTGGGTGGTGCCGAATACCGAAACGCACGTGCTAAACCGCGAGTCGGGGATGGTTAAGGGCTGCTTCCGCAAAGTGATGATGGAGCCGAAGCTGTTAAAGCTGAATTTCGGCATCATGTGCCTGCATATCATGCTGATGTCCACCTTTGTCGCCCTGCCGGGCCAGCTCGAGCAGGCCGGTTTTCCAGCAGCTCAGCACTGGAAAGTGTACCTTTGCACCATGCTGATTTCGTTTGTTTCGGTGGTGCCGTTCATCATTTATGCCGAAGTTAAACGCCGCATGAAGCACGTGTTTGTGGGCTGCGTGGCGGTGCTGCTGATTGCCGAGATCGTGCTTTGGGGCGCAGGCCCGCATTTCTGGGATTTGGTGATTGGCGTGCAGCTGTTCTTCCTCGCGTTCAACCTGATGGAAGCTATTCTGCCCTCGCTTATCAGCAAAGAATCTCCGGCGGGCTATAAAGGCACCGCGATGGGGATCTACTCCACCAGCCAGTTTATCGGCGTGGCTATCGGCGGGTCGCTCGGCGGCTGGCTGAACGGGCTGTTTGATTCACAAACCGTCTTCCTGGCGGGCGCGGTGCTGGCAATGGTCTGGCTATTCGTCAGTTGGACGATGCAGGAACCACCGTACGTCAGTAGCCTGCGTATTGAGCTACCGGAAAGCAGCGTGAACGACGAGAATTTGCGGGAAAGGCTGCTGGCTCAGCCGGGCGTGAGCGAAGCGAATATCATTCCAGAAGAACGCAGCGCGTATGTGAAAATCGACAGCAAGCTGACGAACAGATATGAGATTGAGCAGGTGGTGAAAGGGGCGTAAACGCCCCTCAAACCATCAGTCGCGGAAGTTCTTAAACTGGAACGGCTGCCCCAGATTGCCGCCACGAATCAGCGCCATTACTGCCTGTAAATCATCGCGAGCCTTACCCGTGACGCGGATCTCTTCGCCCTGGATCTGGGTCTGAACCTTTAGCTTGCTATCTTTAATCAGCTTAATGATTTTCTTAGCAACGCTTGCTTCAATACCCTGTTTCAGCTTAGCTTCCACGCTCCAGGTTTTGCCGCTGTGAACAAACTCTTCAGGCACATCAATAGAACTGCCTTCGATGCCGCGCTTAAGCAGCTTGGCGCGCAGGATATCCAGCAGCTGGTTTACCTGGAAGTCAGATTCGCTGGCGACTTTAATGGTCTGATTTTTTTCATTCAGCTCAAAGCTTGCCGGCACGTTGCGGAAGTCAAAACGGGTGGCCAGCTCGCGCTCGGCGTTTTCTACCGCGTTGTTCACTTCCTGCAGGTCGATTTCAGAAACGATATCAAAAGATGGCATGTGTTTTCTCCCTCTCTGGTTTGCGTTGCATAATACCCGCTGGACGGCGCAAAACAACCTGTTAAAGAGCTGGAAAGTCGATAACGCTATAATAGAAAGTAAGTTTAGCATTCGCGAAGTCGGCGAATGGGGAGGCAATGATGAAAATCACCGTGCTGGGTTGCGGTGCGCTGGGTCAGCTTTGGCTGGCAGCACTACATAAACAAGGCCATGAGCTTCAGGGCTGGCTGCGCGTACCGCAGCCGTACTGCCACGTCAATCTGCTTGATAATACTAACGGTAGCGTTTTTAACGAGTCCTTCACGGCTAACGATCCCGAATTTCTCGCCACCAGCGATCTCTTATTAGTGACGCTCAAAGCCTGGCAGGTTTCCGATGCCGTGCGCACGCTGGCCGCTCAGCTACCTTCAAGCTGCCCTATCCTGCTGCTGCATAACGGCATGGGCACGCTGGATGAGCTAGGCGGTTTGCCTCAGCCCTTATTGCTTGGGTTAACGACTCAGGCGGCTAAAAGAGACGGCAATGTGATTGTTCATGTGGCCACAGGCACCACCCACGTCGGCCCCGGCAACGCGAAAGCCAGCGACTATAGCTACCTTGCAGATATGCTGCATGCCGCGCTACCGGACGTCGCATGGCACAATAATATCCAGCCGGCAAGCTGGAACAAACTTGCGGTAAACTGCGCGATCAACCCACTGACCGCGCTGTACGACTGTTCTAATGGCGAACTGAAAAACCACGCAGAAGAAATTGCCAGCATCTGTGAAGAAGTGGCGCAGGTGATGGAGCGTGAGGGGCACCATACCTCGCAGCAAAGCCTTCTTGATTACGTCTGGCAGGTCATTGATAGTACTTCAGAAAACACATCATCGATGCTGCAGGATATCCTCCTGGAGCGCCACACGGAAATTGACTATATCACCGGCTACCTGCTGCGCAGAGCGAGAGCACACGGCATCCCTGTGCCGGTGAACGCCCGCCTCTATGAGCAGGTTAAACGTAAGGAGAATGAATATGAGCGCACAAGCGCTGGTCTGCCTGGCACCTGGCACTGAAGAGACCGAAGCGGTTACGACTATCGATCTGCTGGTCCGGGCCGGAATCAAGGTGACGACGGCAAGCGTAGCCCCCGACGGCGACCTGAAAATTGTTTGCTCACGCGGCGTGAAGCTGCTGGCGGATGCGCAGCTGGTTGAGGTTGCCGACGGTGACTTCGACATCATCGTGCTGCCCGGCGGCCTTAAAGGCGCTGAATGCTTCCGCGACAGCCCATTACTGGTCGAAACCGTACGCCAGTTTCATCTGTCTGGCCGTATTGTGGCGGCGATTTGCGCGGCAGCGGGGACGGTGCTGGTCCCGCACGAGCTGTTCCCGATAGGCAACATGACCGGTTTTCCTGACCTGAAAGACACCATCCCGGAAGGGCAATGGCAGGATAAACGCGTTGTCTGGGACCCACGCGTCAACCTGCTCACCAGCCAGGGGCCGGGAACCGCGATTGATTTTGCGTTGAAGATTATCGACCTGCTGGTGAGCCGCGAGAAGGCTCATGAAGTGTCGCAGCAGCTGGTGCTGGCTGCGGGGATTTATAGCTTCAGGGATTATCAGTAAGAGCCCCTCACCCTACCCCTCTCCCCAAAGGGGAGAGGGAACCAGAACGGTGTTCTTACTCTCCCCAAAGGGGAGAGGGAACCAGAACGGTGTTCCTCCTCTCCCCAAAGGGGCGAGGGAACCAGAACGGTGTTCTTACTCTCCCCAAAGGGGAGAGGGAACCAGAACGGTGTTCCTCCTCTCCCCGAAGGGGCGGGGAGACTAACCCGAATTCTCCCTCTCCCTTTTAGGCAGGTATAACAACCTGAATTCTCCCTCTCCCTTTTAGGGAGAGGGCTGGGGTGAGGGTCAGTCCTTTACGGGCGGTACACCTTAATATTCTTGAAGCCCTGCTCGCTCAGGTACAGCGCCTGCAGGCGGCTCATCACGCCGCGCTCACACCACAGCAGGTAGGTTTTGCTCTGGTCCAGATCGCCAAACTTGGTGCTCAGCTTGTAGAACGGCAGCGCCACAACCTCAACGCCTTCCTGTACAAAAGGTTTCTCGTCCACTTCGTCGTTGGAACGAATATCCAGCAGCACCTCGTTTGGCCCAAACGCTTTAACCGTTTCGACTTCAACCACTTCCTGCTGAGTCTGGGTCGCAATATCGCGGATATCGATATTGGTCGCTTCCGCAACCACGCGCTCCAGAATAGAGAAGTCGAACTTCTGCTCTTCTTCTTCAATCTTCGCCTTCACCGCTTTTACAGTTGGGCTTTTCGAGATAACGCCACAGTATTCTGGCATGGTGCGGGCAAAATCAGCGGTACCGATTTCGCGCGCCAGATCGATGATGTGCTCTTTGTCGTGAGAGATAAGCGGACGCAGGATCAGCGTATCGGAAACGTTATCGATCAGGCGCAGGTTGGTCAGCGTCTGGCTGGATACCTGGCCTAAAGCTTCACCGGTCACCAGGGCCTGAACGCCATAGCGCTCGGCAACCTGAGAGGCCGCACGCACAAACATACGCTTCAGCACTACGCCCATCTGGCCATCTTCAACTTTCTCGAGGATCTCGCCGACCACCGGCTCAAAGTTGATCGCCACGAAGCGCACGCGGTGAGAGCTGCCGAAACGGTTCCACAGGTAGTGAGCCACCTGCTTAACGCCGATTTCGTGCGCGGCACCGCCAAGGTTAAAGAAGCAGTAATGCACGCGACAGCCGCGACGCATCAGCATATAGCTGGAAACGCCGGAGTCGAAACCACCGGAAATCAGCGACAGCACGTCTTCCTGGGTACCAATAGGGAAACCGCCGATGCCTTCGTAGCGGCCTTTAACCAGCAGCAGGCGATCGTTTTCGATCTCCAGGTTAACCGTCACATCCGGATCGTTGAGCTTAACGCGCGCGGATTCAATGTGCTGATTCAGGCCGCCGCCAACGTAGCGCTCAACCTCAATAGAGCTAAATTCGTGTTTACCGCGACGTTTTACGCGCACGCAGAAGCTCTTACCTTCCAGCTTATCGCGATAAAGTTCCAGCGCCTGCTCAAAGATGTTATGCATGTCGGTGTACGGTACATCCTCTACTTCAAGGATGTGATGAATACCCGGAATGCGGGTCAGCGCTTCACGAATCGCGATACGCTGGTTTTCATCTTTGGCGCGAACTTCGATGTTGTCCCAGTGGCGAACGACCGCCAGGCTCTCGTCGTAGTGTTTTAAAACGTTACGAATATTCCCGGTGAGCATCTTAATAAAGCGAATGCGCACAGATTGGCTCTTGATGGTGATTTCCGGGAACAATTTAATGATAAACTTCATGGCGGTAAGGGTTCGTTTAGTCAGCCGGGCTGACTGCGCAGCACGCGGGCATAAAAAGAAGTACTTGCAGCGGCGTAATGCCACCTGCATCCGAGGCGCGCAAGTATATCACCATCCCGCAAAGACTGCGCACCTTAACCGACTTGCACGAGCCTGCTTGATAATCACATTGACTCCGCTACCATGTCGGCGTCGAATTAAAACAGAGTCAGACATTCACTATGCCGAAAAAAACTGAATCCCCGGCCAGCTTCGAAACCGCGCTGGTCGAACTGGAGCAAATAGTTACTCGTCTGGAAAGCGGCGACCTCGCCCTGGAAGAGGCGTTAAACGAATTTGAACGCGGCGTGCAGCTGGCTCGCCAGGGGCAAGTGAAACTCCAGCAGGCGGAGCAGCGCGTACAGATCCTACTGAGCGACAGCGAAGACGCCTCTCTGACTCCTTTTACCCCGGACGCCGAGTAACATGGATTTCAATCAACAGCTTCAGGCCCATGTTGTTCGGGTCAATGACGCCATTTCACGCTTTCTGGCGCCGCTGCCGTTTCAGAACAGTCCACTGGTTGAAGCGATGCACTATGGCTCACTATTAGGCGGTAAGCGCCTGCGCCCTTTCCTGGTGTACGCCACCGGTGAAATGTTTGGCGTAGCGGACGAAGCGCTGGATGCACCGGCCGCCGCCGTGGAATGTATTCACGCGTACTCCCTGATCCACGATGATTTACCGGCGATGGACAACGATGATTTACGTCGCGGTCAGCCAACCTGCCACATTAAATTTGGCGAAGAGAACGCAATTCTGGCCGGCGACGCCCTGCAAACGCTGGCGTTTTCTATACTGAGTGATGCGCCAATGCCGGGCGTTGAGATTGCCGATCGCTTAGCTATGGTTTCAGAACTGGCAACCGCCAGCGGCGTGGCGGGCATGTGCGGCGGTCAGGCGCTGGATTTGGCCGCCGAAGGCAAGCAAATTGATCTGGCGGCGCTGGAGCGTATCCATCTGCATAAAACCGGTGCTCTGATTCGCGCGGCGGTTCGCCTGGGCGCATTAAGTGCCGGAGAGCGAGGGCGCAAAGCCCTGCCGATTCTGGATCGCTATGCCGCAAGTATCGGCCTCGCCTTCCAGGTGCAGGATGATATTCTCGACGTGATTGGTGATACCGCTGTCATTGGCAAACGCCAGGGGGCCGATCAACAGCTGGGCAAAAGTACCTACCCGGCGCTGCTGGGGCTTGAACAGGCTCAGGCAAAAGCGCAGGATCTCTATCAGGAAGCACTGCAGGCTCTGGCCGAGCTTGCTGAGCTGTCGCTGGACACGGCGGCACTGGAAGCGCTGGCAAACTACATTATCCACCGTGATAAATAACGCATAACAACGATGAGTTTAGATTTCTGATGAGTTTTGATATCGCCAAATACCCGACCCTTGCTCTGGTGGATGCCAGCCCGGATCTGCGAGTGCTGCCTAAAGAAAGCTTACCTAAGCTTTGCGATGAGCTGCGCCGCTATCTGCTAGACAGCGTAAGCCGTTCCAGCGGGCACTTTGCCTCCGGACTTGGTACGGTCGAACTGACCGTGGCGCTGCATTACGTCTATAACACGCCGTTCGATCAACTCATCTGGGACGTAGGCCACCAGGCCTATCCGCACAAAATTCTGACCGGCCGCCGCGATAAAATTGGCACCATTCGCCAGAAAGGTGGCCTGCATCCGTTCCCGTGGCGGGCGGAAAGCGAGTACGACGTGCTGAGCGTGGGTCACTCCTCCACCTCTATTAGTGCAGGCATCGGGATCGCCGTTGCCGCGGAAAAAGAAGGTAAAGACCGTAAAACCGTCTGCGTGATCGGCGACGGTGCAATCACCGCCGGCATGGCCTTCGAGGCGATGAACCACGCGGGCGATATCCGCCCGGACATGCTTGTCGTGCTTAACGATAACGAGATGTCGATTTCCGAGAACGTAGGCGCGCTGAACAACCATCTGGCGCAGCTGCTTTCCGGCAAACTTTATTCGACGCTGCGCGAAGGCGGCAAGAAAGTCTTCTCTGGCGTACCGCCGATTAAAGAGCTGCTGAAGCGCACCGAAGAACACATCAAGGGCATGGTCGTGCCGGGTACGCTGTTTGAAGAACTCGGCTTTAACTACATCGGCCCAATCGACGGCCATGATGTGATTGGCCTGGTGAATACGCTGAAAAACATGCGCAGCCTGAAAGGCCCGCAGTTCCTGCATATCATGACCAAAAAAGGGCGTGGCTACGCGCCTGCGGAAAAAGATCCGATCAGCTTCCACGCCGTACCAAAGTTCGATCCGCAGAGCGGAACGCTGCCGAAAAGCACCGGCGGCCTGCCGAGCTACTCGAAGATTTTCGGCAACTGGCTGTGCGAAACCGCAGCCCACGATGACAGGCTGATGGCCATCACCCCGGCCATGCGTGAAGGCTCCGGCATGGTGGAGTTTTCGCGCCAGTATCCTGCCCAATATTTTGACGTGGCGATTGCCGAACAGCACGCGGTGACCTTCGCAGCAGGCCTGGCGATTGGCGGCTATAAGCCGGTCGTTGCCATCTACTCCACCTTCCTGCAGCGTGCTTACGACCAGGTGATTCACGACGTGGCCATTCAAAAGCTGCCGGTGATGTTCGCCATCGATCGCGCCGGGATTGTCGGTGCCGACGGCCAGACGCATCAGGGCGCCTTTGATATCTCCTTCCTGCGCTGCATTCCGGACATGGTTATCATGACCCCGAGCGACGAAAACGAATGTCGCCTGATGCTGCATACCGGCTACCACTACAGCGAAGGCCCAAGCGCCGTACGCTATCCACGCGGTACCGGTACCGGTGCAGAGCTTGCTCCGCTAACCGAGCTGCCTGTCGGTAAAGGCGTGGTGAAGCGCGAAGGCGAAAAAATTGCGCTGCTGAACTTTGGGACTTTGCTACCAGAAGCCGCCGCCGCCGCCGAAGCACTCAACGCCACGCTGGTCGATATGCGTTTTGTTAAACCGCTGGATGAAGCACTGATTCTGGAGCTTGCAGCAGGCCACGATTCACTGGTGACCATTGAAGAAAACGCCATTATGGGCGGAGCTGGGAGCGGCGTGAACGAAGTACTGATGGCGCACCGCAAACCTGTGCCCGTACTCAACCTCGGCCTGCCTGATTTCTTCATTCCTCAGGGTACCCAGGAAGAAGCGCGCGCCGCGATTGGCCTTGATGCCGCCGGTATCGAAGCTAAGATTCGGGGCTGGGTAAGTTAACTTCATCCGTACACTAAATAATTCAATCCACAGCACGACGGCAAGTGAACATATCCCGATGAGCTTACTCAGGTAAGTGATTCGGGTATGAGAGCGCCGCCAACACCGCTGTGGTTTGAAGTATGACGTGTACGGCCTGCTATGCTTTTAGGATAACCCTACAACATAAGCAGGAGCGACATCGTGCAATACACCCCGTTAGGCACCACCGACCTTAAGGTTTCCCGTCTTTGCCTCGGCTGCATGACCTTTGGTGAACCCGATCGCGGCAGCCACGCCTGGACGCTTCCCGAAGAAAGCAGCCGGGAAATCATCCGCCACGCGCTGGATAAAGGGATCACCTTCTTCGATACCTCGAATAATTACTCCGACGGCAGCAGCGAAGAGATCCTGGGCCGTGCGCTGCGTGATTTTGCCCGCCGCGAGGATGTCGTCGTGGCGACTAAGGTTTACAACAAAGTCGGCGATCTCCCTCAGGGCCTCTCTCGCCCACAGATCCTGCGTTCGATTGACGATAGCCTGAAACGCCTCGGCACCGACTATGTCGATCTGCTGCAAATCCACCGCTGGGACTACGACACGCCCATTGAAGAGACGCTTGAGGCGCTTAACGACGTGGTTAAGGCCGGTAAAGCACGCTACATCGGCGCCTCTTCAATGCGCAGCGATCAGTTCGCACAGGCCCTGGCTTTGCAGTCTCAGGCAGGTTGGGCGCGGTTTGTCACCATGCAGGATCATTACAACCTGATTTACCGCGAAGAAGAGTTGGATATGCTGCCGCTGTGCTACAAAGAAAAAATAGCGGTGATCCCCTGGAGCCCGCTCGCACGAGGCAAGCTGACCCGCCCGTGGGGCGATACCACGGCAAGATCTGTTTCAGATGAAGTTGGGAAGTCGCTGTACCAGACGAATAATGAAAACGACGCGCTTATCGCTGAACGGCTGGCAAACGTCGCGGCCGATAAAGGCGCTTCACGCGCGCAGGTAGCGCTGGCATGGCTGCTCAGTAAACCGGGTATCGCCGCGCCCGTTATCGGCCCATCAAGGCAGGAACAGCTGGATGATTTACTGGGTGCCGTAGATTTAACGCTGAAGCCGCAGGAGATTGCCGAGCTGGAGACGCTTTATCAGCGCCATCCCGTGGCGGGATATAAATAATGCCCTCCCCTTGCCGATCAACGTTATCAGCTGGGGATTTTGCTCCCTCTCCCCTTTAGGGCGCTTTTAAATCCCCTCTCCCTTTTAGGGAGAGGGTTAGGGTGAGGGTCACCGTCAGCCACTAAGAAAAGTGGTCGTAACCCTGCATCTCAAGCGCCACAGGCTTACCTTCTCGGATAAACTGCAGCCCTTCAGACGCAGAAATAATCTGCCCAATACAGGTATAAGGCACGCCCAGGTTACCGATAGCCACTTCCAGCGCCCCGCGATTTAGCTCCGGCACGGTGAAGCACAGCTCATAGTCCTCACCGCCTGACATCGCCCATTTCAGCGCCTGTTCCGGCTCTACGTGCTCACGCAACGCTTCGGAGTAAGGCAGCAAATCAAGATCGATACGTGCCCCGCAGCTGCTGGCCTTCAGGATATGGCCGAGGTCGGAAATCAGGCCATCTGAAAGATCGATAGCGCTGTTGGCCAGATCGCGCAGCGCCTGGCCGTGTAAAACGCGCGGCATTGGCCGCAGATGCCGCTTGAGCAGGTAATCCGCATGCTGCGCGTTCGCTACCTGCAGTCGTTCCTGCAGAATCGCCAGGCCAGCCGCGCTGTCACCCGGCGTACCGGTGACATAAATCCAGTCTCCGGCTTTTGCACCGCTGCGCTTAAGCGCCCGACCAGCAGGGATCATGCCGTGGATGCCCAACGTCAGGGAAAGTGGGCCACGGGTTGTATCGCCGCCAATCAGCTGCATATCGTAATAATCCAGCTGCTCAAACAGGCTATCGCTGAACGCTGCAAGCCACGCGTCATCCACTTCAGGGAGCGTTATTGCAAGCGTAAGCCAGGCCGGATCTGCGCCCATGGCGGCCAGATCGCTTAGATTCACCGCCAGTGCTTTGTAGCCCAAATCGCGCGGATCGATATCCGGCAGGAAGTGATTGCCGCTGACCAGCGTATCGGTGCTGATAGCCAGCAGCTGTTTTTCGGGTACCGACAGCAACGCACAATCGTCGCCGATACCGGCTTCCACATCACGACGGGAACTTGTTACGCGATCGAAGTAACGGGCAATCAGGGAAAACTCACCGCATGCCATGCGTGATACCTCAAGAATGTCAGTTGCAGAAAAAATGTGGCCGGGAAAACCCGGCCAGGAGATTACTTCTTGTGGGGACGAATAGCGGGAGCGGCTTTGTCGAGAACGCCGTTAACGAACTTGTGGCTGTCTTCGGCGCCGAAGGTTTTCGCCAGTTCAATCGCTTCGTTGATGGCCACTTTGTACGGCACATCGTCACGTTTGGACAGTTCAAACAGCGCAATGCGCAGTACCGCTTTTTCCACCTGACCCAGCTCTTCAAGCAGACGAGACAGGTAAGGCTTCATCAGCCCATCCAGATACTCGCTGTTGGTAGCCACACCGCTCAGCAGCTCGCGGAAATAGACAACGTCAACGTCTTTGACGTCCTGTTCCGCCAGGAACTGGTATTCGACATCAGCGATATCGTTTTTAGACAACTGCCAGGAGTAAAGCGCCTGGACGGCACACTCACGGGCGCGGCGACGAGCAGCAGGTTTCACAGATTTCCCCTTACAAAAAATCAGGCCTTAATGGCTTTCAATACATTAATCATTTCAAGCGCGGTCAGTGCAGCTTCTGCACCTTTGTTACCGGCTTTGGTGCCAGCGCGTTCGATGGCTTGTTCAATGCTTTCAGTGGTCAGCACGCCGAAGGCAACGGGAATGCCGTTGTCCTGGCCTACGCTTAACAGACCGTTGCTGGCACCGCCGGCAACGTATTCGAAGTGCGCAGTGCCTCCGCGAATCACGGTACCCAGCGCGATAACCGCATCGTATTTACCGGTTTTCGCCAGCGCATCAGCGGCCAGTGGCAGCTCGTAAGCGCCCGGCACCCAAACTACGGTGATGTTTTCGTCTTTCACCTGGCCGATGCGTTTCAGGGCGTCGATAGCACCTTCCAGCAGGCTGTCATTGATGAAGTTGTTAAAACGCGCGATGGTGATGGCGACGCGAGCGTCAGGAGTAGCAACGGCAGCTTCAATAATGTTCATAATCTTCCTTTACGGGTTCTGTTTAGCCCCGCAGGGGGGCGGATTTTATCATAATCTTTTCGTGGCTGCTTACGTTTTACTGGCGTCCGTAAACGGGCGTCAGGTGCAGACACAAATCAGGGCCAACCTGCCGGACTTCGCTAAAGCTAAACTCCGGTACATCAGCAAGTTTTTCAAGGCCAGGAAGCTCGCACAATCCGCGGGCATCATTGCCTAATAGTTTTGGCGCGACGTAGACAATAAGCTCATCCACCAGGCCTGCCTGCAGCAGCGCACCGGCAAGCGTTGCCCCCGCCTCAACCCAGACAGAATTCACCTGGCGTTTGCCAAGCTGCATCATTAGCACCACCAAATCAAGATGGCCGTTATGTTCCGGAACCAACAGCTGTTCGACGTTTTCCGGCCAATGTTGTTCATCGGCATGGCAGCGGGCAAGCCACGTTTGCCCAGGGTTAGCGATAATTTGATGCTGCGGCGTCACGCGGTTTTGGCGATCAACCACGATGCGAACAGGCTGGCGCAAATCCTGTTGAGCATAAATCGCCTGGCTGGCGCTATCCAGTTCATCCCAACGTACCGTTAATGACGGGTTATCCGCCAGCACGGTGGCGCTGCTTGAGAGGATAGCGGCACTTTGTGCGCGCTGACGCTGAACGTCGCGACGCGCCTGAGGAGAAGTAATCCACTGACTCTCCCCGCTCGCCATTGCGGTACGTCCGTCCAGCGAAACGCCGAGTTTAAGCTGGATAAACGGGAAACCGGTGCGCATACGCTTGAGGAAACCACGGTTCAGGGCTTCGGCCTCGTTCATCATTAAGCCATGGCTGACTTCGATGCCAGCCTGCTGCAGGCGATAGAGGCCACGCCCGGCAACCTGCGGATTCGGGTCCTGCATGGCGGCAACAACGCGAGATACGCCTGCGGCAATTAAGGCGTCGCAGCACGGTGGCGTGCGGCCATGGTGGCTACAAGGTTCGAGCGTTACATAGGCCGTCGCGCCTCGCGCCTGCTCGCCAGCCATACGCAAAGCGTGTACTTCCGCGTGAGGTTCACCGGCGCGCAAATGAAAACCTTCCCCGACAATTTCGCCGTCTTTGACAATCACGCAGCCGACATTCGGGTTCGGTGCCGTGGTAAAACGTCCGCGCTTCGCCAGCTCCAGCGCACGAGCCATAAACTGTTCATCAAGGGACATCGGCATTAATCCTGTAAACGGGCGATTTCTTCACCAAACTCTTTGATATCTTCAAAGCTACGGTAGACCGAAGCGAAGCGAATATAGGCGACTTTATCCAGCTTTTTGAGCTGCTCCATCACCAGGTTGCCGATGAGTTTACTCGGGACTTCACGTTCTCCGGTTGCTCGAAGGTGCGACTTAATATGGCTGATCGCCATTTCCACATCGTCAGAGTTAACCGGGCGCTTTTCCAGCGCTTTCAGGATGCCGCTGCGCAGCTTATCTTCGTTAAACGGCTCGCGCACCTCATTGCTCTTCACAACTCTTGGCATCACCAGCTCCGCAACCTCAAAAGTCGTGAAGCGTTCGTGACAAACCAGGCACTGGCGCCGACGGCGTACGGAGGAACCTTCACCCACCAGGCGAGAGTCAATAACTTTGGTGTCCACGGCGAAACAGAATGGGCAATGCATAGCGTTTCCTGCTGGGATTATAAAGATGAACAACAGTTTACCGCGAAGTCGCGGGAGTACAAAGACAGCACCGGCCCCGACGGCGTTAAATATGACTTTTCAAGCGCGGGGAACTACGCTTAAATCAGCGAACGAAAACAAGGAAAAACCAACCATGACAAAGACTTACTTAAGAATTATCCTGGTTTCAAGCCTGATGAGCCTCACCGCCTGCGCCCAGCAAACCGAAGTGCGTCAGATGCGCAGCCAGATTGGCTCGCTAAATCAGGAGATGACGAAACTCAGCCAGCAAACGGTGAAGCTTACCCAGCAAAACGCCCTGAACGCGAAGTCCACCAGCGGCGTTTATCTGCTGCCAGGTTCAAACACGGCGGCTCGCCTGAACAGCCAGATTGGTAACCTGAAAATGTCGCTGACCAATATCTCGGCAGAAGCTAACGGCACCCGCGCCACGCTGCTGATCCAGGGTGAATCTAACGATCCGTTACCGGCCTTTAGCGGAAAAGTAGAATGGGGCCAGATCCAGGGCACCACGGACAGCTTCCAGGAAGTTAACGTGCAGACTCAGCAAATAGACGCCCCGGCCAGCATTCTTGCACCCAGCGATGTGTCGATTCCGCTGCGCCTGTCCGGAATTACGCCTGAGCAGTTAGGTTTTGTACGCATTCACGATATTCAGCCGGTTTCTGCCGCACAGCCAGCGCCAGCCCGGTAGCCCTCCACTCCCTTGCCTGGCGAGGGAGTTCGTCACACTCTTTCACACGCCTCGCACAATATGTGAAGCAAATCCCCTATTATCCCCCCGCCTTTATAGTGATCCGCGTCACACTTAGATGTAACAACCCGGCATACGTTTGCGTAATTTGACGAAGCAGGTACAATCACGCCGTTTTTAATGTGCGCAAACGTGAACGCAATCGATTACGCATATGAGAAGAATGTGAAATAGAACATCTTTTTGTGAGCAGGGATTTCTATAATAGACGCGCTGCAAAGGTCCTTCCCCTGAGACCGGCGGCCATGGATGACATCTCACATTCGCATCGCACTAAAATTACGTAAACAGTGGCTAAAAATATGAAAAAAATTATTCTGGCAGCCGGCACCGTTCTGGCGCTTTCCAGCTCTTTCTCTGCCAGCGCAGAAGAAGCAAAAAACAGCGAATACCTCTCCGACTGGTGGCACCAGAGCGTTAACGTTGTGGGCAGCTACCACACCCGTTTCGGGCCGCAGCTGCGCAACGATACCTACCTGGAATACGAAGCTTTCGCCAAAAAAGACTGGTTCGATTTCTACGGCTATATGGATGCGCCAGTCTTCTTCGGCGGTAACACCCAGGCGAAAGGCATCTGGAACCACGGTTCCCCACTGTTTATGGAAATCGAACCTCGCTTCTCCATTGATAAGCTGACCGGCACCGATCTGAGCTTTGGTCCGTTCAAAGAGTGGTACTTCGCCAACAACTACATTTACGACATGGGCCGTAACGCGACGGGTCGCCAAAGCACCTGGTACATGGGTCTGGGTACCGACATCGATACCGGCCTGCCAATGAGTTTGTCCCTGAACGTGTATGCCAAGTATCAGTGGCAGAACTATAAAGCGACCAACGAAAACGAGTGGGATGGCTACCGCTTCAAGGTGAAATACTTCGTGCCGATTACTTCCCTGTGGGGCGGTAACCTGAGCTATATCGGTTTCACCAACTTCGACTGGGGTTCAGATCTGGGCAAAGACAGCGACTACGGCACTAACGGTCTGAAGCAGCGTACCAGCAACTCCATCGCTTCCAGCCACATCCTGTCGCTGAACTACGATCACTTGCATTACTCAATCGTTGCCCGTTACTTCCATAACGGCGGCCAGTGGAACGACGGCACCCAGTTAAACTGGATGACTGAAACCGTTCGCGCAACCGGCTGGGGCGGCTACTTCGTTGTCGGTTACAACTTCTAACCGTCACAGCAGACCAAAAAACCGGCCTTCTGGCCGGTTTTTTATTTTCCAGGCAGGTAACCTTTGGCCTTCTGAAGAGCAATAAAGGCCTGAAGAGAACGATCGTGGCGCTCCAGATAAACACGCCCCAGGCAACCAGCAGCCAGACCTCTCCCCAGAATGACAGCCCAAGCGGATGAATATAAACGGGTATCTCAAACCAGTTGATGATTGCGCTCATTGTTTTTCTCCTGTGTTGTCAGTAACCACGAGTCTACTGACCCCCTCCTGACAGCATACTGTCAGGAGAAAAACACCGGACGAAAAAAAACCGCAGCACGAAGGCTGCGGTTTTATCAGACTCTAAACGCTATTACGGCAGAATGGACGGCTGATCCGCCCCTTCTTTCTCTACCTTCTGCTGCAGCATGTGCTCGCGCTTCATGCCCAGCTTCAACGCCAGCGCAGAGGCGACGTAGATAGAAGAAGCCGTACCGACGCTCACGCCGATAAGCATCGTCAGGGAGAAGCCTTTCAGCAGCGCCCCACCGAACAGATACAGCATCAGGATAACCACTAAGGTGGTGCCTGAAGTGATCAAGGTACGGTGCAGCGTCTGGGTCAGGGAGACGTTAAAGATTTCGTAAGGCGTCCCGCGACGAATTTTGCGGAAGTTTTCACGAATACGGTCCGAGACCACGATGCTGTCGTTCAGCGAGTAACCGATAACCGACATCAGTGACGCAACGATAGTCAGGTCAATCTCGATGTGGAACAGCGACAGCACGCCCATCGTGATAATCACGTCGTGCACAAGCGAGATAACCACACCGGCTGCCAGGCGCCACTCAAAGCGGAAGCCGACGTAAACCAGGATGGAAATCAGCGCTACCAGCAGCGCCATCGCACCGTTTTGAGCCAAATCGGCACCGACGCTCGGGCCAACAAACTCAATACGTTTCACCGCGGCATTCTGGTTGGTTGCTTCGTTAATCACGCTCACAACCTTGCTGCCCAGCACCTGGCCGCCGGTTTCACCTTTGGCAGGCGGCATGCGCACCATGATGTCGCGACTGCTGCCAAAGTTCTGCACCAGCGGCTCTTCAAAGCCCGCTTTCTGCAGGGAAGCACGCATCACATCAAGATCGGCCGGTTTTTCCAGCCCGATTTCGATTACCGTTCCGCCCGTAAAATCCAGACCCCAGTTGAAGCCTTTCACGCCGATAATCACGACGGAAAGGATCAGCAGGATACCGGAGATGCTAAAGGCCCAGTAATCCCAGCGCATAAAGTCGTGGACTTTACGGCCGTGGTTCAATTGTTCAACAGTATATTCCTGTGCCACAACGCACTCCTCAGATAGACAGCTTGTTGATGCGTTTGCCGCCGTACAACAGGTTCACAATGGCACGAGTCCCGACAATTGCGGTAAACATCGAGGTTGCGACACCAATACCGGTGGTGATAGCAAAGCCTTTGATTGCCCCGGTGCCTACGGCATACAGGATGATAACTTTGATAAGCGTGGTGATGTTGGCGTCGAAAATGGAGCTGAACGCGCCTTTGTAGCCTTCATCAATCGCCTGCTGGACCGTACGCCCGTTGCTGATCTCTTCTTTGATACGCTCGTTGATCAGGACGTTGGCGTCCACCGCAACCGCAAGGGTTAAGACGATCCCCGCGATACCCGGCATGGTCAACGTTGCGCCCGGCAACAGAGACATAATCCCGACAATCAGCACCAGGTTAGCCAGCAGCGCCGTGGTCGCGATCAGGCCAAACTTCTTATAGAAGAACAGCATGAAGATGATAGACACCACCAGACCTGCCAGACACGCTTCCAGGCCTTGCTTGATGTTTTCCAGACCCAGCGTTGGACCGATAGTACGCTCTTCAACAATCTGAATTGGCGCGATCAGCGCCCCGGCACGCAGCAGCAGAGACAGCTGACGAGCTTCATTCGGGTTGCTGATACCGGTGATGCGGAAGCTGTTACCCAGGCGAGACTGAATGTTCGCCACGTTGATAACTTCTTCTTCTTTCATCAGTACAGAACGGCCATTGGCGTCTTTCTTACCGCTGTCCTTGTACTCCACAAAGAGGGTCGCCATCGGCTTGCCGATGTTGTCTTTGGTGAAGTTAGACATGATGTTACCGCCAGCGCTGTCCAGGGAAATGTTTACCTGTGGCTGGTTGTATTCATCCATGCTGGAGGTGGAGTCAGTGATGTGGTCACCGGTCAGAATCACGCGCTTGTACAGCACAACCGGCTGGCCTTCGCGAGTCGGCTTCACTTCGGAGTCACCCGGCACGCGGCCAGAGGCTGCAGCACTTGCATCCACATTGGTGTTAACCAGACGGAATTCCAGCGTAGCGGTCGCACCCAGGATTTCTTTTGCGCGAGCGGTGTCCTGAATACCAGGCAGCTCAACCACGATACGGTCAGCACCCTGACGCTGAACCAGCGGTTCGGCTACGCCAAGCTGGTTAACACGGTTACGCAGGATATTGATGTTCTGCTGTACCGCATATTCACGCGCTTCGCTCAGGCGAGCATCGCTCATCACGGCACGCAGCGTGTTGCTTCCCTGGTTCGAGAACACCAGGTCACGGTGACGAGTAGAGAGATAATCTCTTGCTGAGTCGCGCGAGCCAGCGTCACGGAAGACAATGTCTACGCCGTAATTGTCCGCTTTGCGCACGTTAGTGTAGGCAATGCCCTTATCACGCAGATCGCTGCGCAGGCCATCGATATTTTGTTCCTGGAGTTTGCCAAGCGCTGTGTCCATATCCACTTCCATCAGGAAGTGAACGCCACCGCGCAGGTCAAGGCCGAGTTTCATCGGATTTGCGCCGATAGTCGACATCCAGCGTGGGGTAGCGGGAGCAAGGTTAAGCGCCACGACATAGTTGTCGCCCAGCACGCTCATCAGCGCTTCACGCGCGCGGAGCTGGGTATCAGTAGAGTCGAAGCGAGCGAGAATAGCGCCCTCTTCCAGCGCCACAGACTTAGCGGTAATTTTTTCTTGTTTTAAGGTGTTTTCGACCTGGATCAGCGTTTGTTCACTGGCGGCGGCACCGCGCACGCCAGTTAATTGAACGGCCGGATCCTCACCATACAGGTTGGGAAGCGCATACAGCAGACCAATCGCAAGCACGACGATCAGCATGATGTACTTCCACAAAGGATAACGGTTTAACACATTTAGTTCCCTTAGGGAAAACGAAAATTACAGCGCCTTCATGGTGCCTTTCGGCAGAACGGCAGCTACGAAATCACGCTTAATAACCACTTCGGTAGTGTCGTTCAGCGCGATAACAACATAGCCTGTTTCAGCTACTTTGGTCACGCGGCCAACCAGGCCACCGTTGGTCAGCACTTCATCGCCTTTAGCGATAGAGTCCATCAGTTTTTTATGCTCTTTGGTACGCTTTTGCTGCGGACGCAGGATCATAAAATAGAAAATCAGGCCGAAGACCACCAACATTGGAATCAAAGTCCATTGACTCTGTCCTGGAGCAGCACCCGCAGAAGCGACAGCATCAGAAATGAAAAAGCTCATTAAAATTCCCTCATTATTTAATTAATCAACGTTCAAAGGTGGAACCGGCTTACCTGTCCGCTCGTAAAAATCCGTCACGAAGTGCTCTAATTTACCCTCTTCAATGGCCTTGCGTAAACCAGCCATTAAACGCTGGTAATAGCGCAGGTTATGAATGGTATTGAGACGCGCGCCCAGTATTTCGTTGCAACGGTCAAGATGATGCAAGTAAGCACGTGAATAATTGCGACACGTATAGCAATCACACTCTGCATCCAGCGGTGCGGTGTCATCTTTATGCTTAGCATTGCGGATTTTCACCACGCCATCGGTAACAAACAGGTGACCGTTACGCGCATTACGAGTTGGCATGACGCAGTCGAACATATCGATACCGCGGCGTACCCCTTCAACCAGGTCTTCCGGTTTACCTACGCCCATCAGGTAACGTGGTTTGTCGGCAGGAATTTGCGGGCAGACGTGCTCCAGAATACGGTGCATGTCTTCCTTCGGCTCTCCTACCGCCAGGCCGCCGACAGCGTAGCCATCAAAGCCAATCTCTACCAGACCTTTTACCGAGATATCTCGTAAATCTTCGTAAACGCTGCCCTGAATAATGCCGAACAGCGCATTTTTATTCTCAAGAGAATCAAAGCGATCGCGGCTACGCTGGGCCCAGCGCAGGGACATCTCCATGGAGCGCTTCGCGTAATCCCAGTCCGCCGGGTAAGGCGTACATTCGTCGAAGATCATCACGATATCAGATCCGAGATCGTACTGAATTTCCATGGATTTTTCAGGATCGAGGAAAATCGGATCGCCGTTGATCGGGTTACGGAAGTGAACGCCCGCCTCGGTTATCTTACGGATGTCGCCCAGGCTGAACACCTGGAAACCACCGGAGTCCGTCAGGATTGGGCCTTTCCACTGCATAAAATCATGCAGGTCGCCGTGCAGCTTCATGATTTCCTGGCCTGGACGCAGCCATAAATGGAAGGTGTTGCCCAGGATAATCTGCGCGCCCGTGGCTTCAACTTCTTCCGGCGTCATCCCTTTTACGGTGCCGTAAGTACCCACCGGCATGAAGGCCGGGGTTTCGACGGTGCCACGCTCAAAAACCAGGCGACCGCGGCGTGCGCGGCCGTCTGTGGTATCTAATTCAAATTTCACATTTCCTCCAGCACCAGAGAAACAGTCTGGTGAATAAATTAACGCCGCGGGCGGGGCTCACGGCGGAATAAGCTGGGGTGGGTTACCCTCACCCCGGCCCTCCCCCTGGAAGGGAGAGGGGGAAAAAATAAGACCTGTATAGTCCCCTCTCCCCCCTGGGGAGAGGGTTAGGGTGAGGGGCAATCACGCCCCAGGGCGTTCGTTAATCGCCAGCGGATTGCAGGTAATAAACATCGCATCGCCGTAGCTAAAGAAGCGGTATTCTGCCTTCACCGCCTCGTGGTAGGCGTGCATTGTGTTTTTGTATCCGGCAAACGCGGAGACCAGCATAATCAGCGTAGACTCTGGCAGGTGGAAATTCGTCACCAGCGCGTCGACAACTTTGTACTGATAGCCCGGATAGATAAAGATTTGGGTATCGCCGAAGAACGGCTCGATCGGATCGTTTTTAGACGCCTGAGCGGCGCTTTCCAGAGAACGTACCGACGTCGTCCCTACGGCAATAACGCGGTTACCGCGTGCTTTGCAGGCCAGCACCGCGTCCACAACATCCTGAGGCACTTCGGCATACTCAGAGTGCATAATATGGTCTTCAATGCTGTCCACGCGCACCGGCTGGAACGTCCCCGCGCCAACGTGCAGCGTGACGAACGCCATATCTATGCCTTTATTACGCAGTTTTTCCAGCAGCGGCTCGTCAAAGTGCAGGCCCGCCGTCGGCGCAGCAACGGCACCCGGCTTCTGGCTATAAACCGTTTGATAAAGCTCGCGGTCTGCCTCTTCATCAGGGCGGTCGATATACGGCGGCAGCGGCATATGGCCGATACTATTCAGAATATCCAGCACCGCACGCTCGTCGTTAAACTCGACTTCAAACAGCGCATCGTGGCGCGCAACCATGGTGGCGTGTACGCTTTCATCATCGCCCAGCAGCAGTTCAGCGCCGGGTTTTGGCGCTTTAGAAGCGCGAATATGTGCCAGAATGCGTTTATCATCCAGCATGCGCTCGACCAGCACTTCAATCTTACCGCCGCTGGCTTTACGGCCAAACAGGCGGGCCGGGATAACGCGGGTGTTATTGAACACCAGCAGGTCACCGGGGTTGAGCTTGTCGAGTAAATCGGTGAAAGTGCCATGCGTCAGCGCGCCCGTCGGCCCGTCCAGAGACAGCAAACGACAGCTGCTGCGCTCGGCTTGCGGATAATGAGCAATCAGGGATTCAGGCAGTTCAAAGGAAAAATCAGCAACGCGCATGGTATAGCACTCAGACTTAAAAACAGGCGGCTTAGTCTAGTGGCAGGGGGCTTTCCCTGCAACACGTTTACCCCGCTCAGGCCGTTTTAAAGCCATAAATGGAATAACTATTCGATGAATTTTCTCGCCCACCTGCATCTTGCCCATCTGGCCCAAAGTTCCCTGCTGGGAAATTTGCTGGCGGATTTCGTGCGCGGCAGCCCGGACGACAGCTTTTCGCCCGAGGTCGTGGCCGGCATTTATATGCATCGCCGGGTGGACGCCCTCACGGACGGTCTGCCGGAGGTCGCCCTGGCCCGAGGCTGGTTCGGCCCCAAAACGCGGCGCGTTTCGCCTATTTCGCTGGACGTTATGTGGGACCACTTCCTGTCACGCCACTGGGATAAGGTCTGCCCGGATATCGAGCTTGAGGATTTTGTCGCCTATGCTCGCGGGCAAATTGAGCCCTGGCTTGCCGACACGCCGCCGCGTTTCATTAACCTCAATAACTATTTATGGCGTGAACGCTGGCTGGAGCGTTACCGGGAAATGAGCTTTATTGCTAATGTTCTCAACGGGATGGCAAGCCGTAGACCAAAGCTCGACGCATTGCGAGACTCCTGGCACGATCTCGATGCCCATTATGACCAACTGGAGGAACTGTTCTGGCAGTTCTATCCGCGCATGATGGCGATGGCGGAACAAAAAAGTTTGTGATCGTTCTCGGTTCACGTTACAACAACTTGCCCTTTTCGGAAAAAGGGCTATCTTGGTTACCGGCATCAACATAAGCGTCTTTTTGATAGCCAAAACCTATCTGATTGATTGGCAAGATGCCATTGAGCTACATGGAATGGAGCCCCTATACTCCCCCCGTTGCGTTAACATTCACTTTAACAAAATTAACAGGAGTACATATGGTCCTGGTTACTCGTCCAGCCCCTGACTTTACCGCTGCTGCCGTCCTGGGCAATGGCGAAATCGTTGAAAACTTCAACTTCAAAAAACACACCAACGGTAAAGCTACCGTGGTCTTCTTCTGGCCGATGGACTTCACCTTCGTGTGCCCGTCTGAACTGATCGCGTTCGACAAGCGTTACGAAGAATTCCAGAAGCGCGGCGTAGAAGTCGTTGGTGTATCTTTTGACTCCGAGTTCGTACACAACGCATGGCGTAAAACCCCGGTTGATAAAGGCGGCATCGGTGAAGTGAAATACGCGATGGTGGCTGACATCAAACGTGAAATTCAGAAAGCCTACGGTATTGAACATCCGGAAGCTGGCGTTGCACTGCGCGGCTCCTTCCTGATCGACAAAGCCGGTATCGTTCGCCACCAGGTGGTTAACGACCTGCCGCTGGGCCGTAACATCGACGAAATGCTGCGTATGGTTGACGCGCTGCAGTTCCACGAAGAGCACGGCGAAGTGTGCCCGGCTCAGTGGGAAAAAGGGAAAGAAGGCATGAACGCGTCTCCGGACGGCGTGGCCAAGTACCTGAGCGAGAACGTTGCTAAGCTGTAATCGCTAAGCAAGTTCGAAGAAAGGCCGCGAATGCGGCCTTTTTTGTTTTTGTCTGCCTACAGGCTCCGCCACACGGAGGCAGAAACCGCCGGCAACGTCAATTCGCGGTTATCAAGCCCGGCTTCGCCTTCGAACTGCGTCCAGGCCCTGCCGCTGAGCAGCGCATCCCACGGCAGAGTCACGGTAATCGCCTCGCCGCGGTTAATCGCCACCAATACGCGTTCATTCTGGTAGACGCGAGCAAACACCACCGCATCGCCTTCGGCATAGACAACCCGGCAGCCGCCCTGCCGTAACGCCCGGCTTTGCTTACGCAGTTTGCCTAAACGCTGATAGAGCGCCAGCAGGTCTACATCCTGATCCCGCTGATTCCACGGGAATGGCTTGCGGCAGAAAGGATCGTTGTTACCATCGAGTCCCACCTCATCACCGTAGTAAATACAGGGCACGCCGGGCCAGGCGTACAGCCAGATAACGGCCAGCGGTAAGCGGGCAACGTCTTTGCCGAGGATGGATTTAAAGCGCGCCGTATCATGACTGTCGAGCTGGTTAAACATCCGCAGTTGCTGCTGATGGGAAAGCCCCGAACGGTACTCTTCCATCCACGCCATGCAGGCCTGCGCGTCAATGCTCTGCGGCTCGTAAGAGATATCGGTATTCGCCAAAAATCCCCACAGCGGGAAAGTAAAACCGCGATAGTTCATGGCGGCGTCTTCGGTATCAGCCTGCAGCCACTGGCGGGCGTCGCCGAAGTGTTCACCCAGGACGTAAGCATTCGCTTTTGTTTCTTTTGCCGCCTGGGTAATGCCGCCGACGTGCTGCAGGTTGTTTTTCGCCCCGCCCGCTTCGCCCAGCATATGCACAACGTCCAGACGCCAGCCGTCAATGCCCCACGGCTCCCGCAGCCAGTGCCGCACAATACTTTGCTCGCCGCGATAGATTTCATCCACCAGCGTAGCCGAGCGATAGTCCAGCTTCGGCAGGCTTGAATAGCCCAGCCAGTCCAGCGCAAACCCCTCGTCGGAGAAGCTGTACCAGTCGCGCCACGGTGACTGCGGATTGTGGCAGGCGCCGCGGTCGCTACTCTGATGCCTGTCAAACCAGGCATGCGTATCGCCGCTGTGGTTAAAGACGCCGTCCAGCATCAGCTTCATCCCCTGCCTGCGCGTATTTTCCCGCAGCCGCAGGAAAGCGGCGTTACCGCCAAACTGCTCGTCCACCTGCCGGTAATCCTGAGTGTCGTACTTATGCACGCTGGGCGCGGTAAAAATAGGATTCAGATAAAGCGCCGTCACGCCAAGCTTTTTCAGGTACGGCAGCTTCTCGCTGATACCGTCGAGATCGCCCCCGTAAAAGGTCGATCCTCCCGCTTCCCCGGTTAACGGCTGGTCCCATTCACGCCGAACGATGTCCTGCCCTGCCGCATGATGAAAATAAACGTTGTTCTGAGCCGGCTGGCGATTTGATCCTCGTGCAAAACGATCCGGGAAGATCTGATAAAACACCTGATCCTGCACCCAGTCAGGGCCGGTATCAGGCGTATCAAAAGCAAACTGTTCCAGGCGAGCCGGCGGCGTTTTCCGCAGGCCCTGGGGCGTATACCAGCGCTGTCGGTCCTGCCAGAGCAGTTTAAAACTGTAGCGGCGGCGCGGCTGCCCTTCGGAGGTATCAAGAGTCACCTTCCAGGCGACAACGCCCTCCAGGGGAGCGTGTTTCTGACGCGTCATGGCCAGGGAAATCTCTTCGTTATCTTTTTCGCCGCGCAGAACCACTTTTTCCGGCAGGTCATCTCCCGCCAGCCACAACGTTATGGTCAGGCTTTGCTCACGCTTCTGAAGAAACGGCGCCACCGGAAGGTGCCAGGCATTCAACATAGTAACTTTCCCATCGCTTAAAAATGACGCCACCTTGCCACAGCATAAGGCTTTATCACTCATCATTGAGGGTTAATTTTGGGGAGGATGGGAGGGGCGGAGGCGAGGATAATTTGTCCCCTCACCCCGCCCCTCTCCCAAAAGGGCGAGGGAGAAAAACGAGGGAGGAGAATGCTATTTATCCTCTATCACTTTCAGAGGAGAGGCAAAAATCGATTACTGCGCGTTCACCCGGCGCTTAACAAGCCAGCCGATAAGCAGCAGCACAATCCAGCCGCAGCCCACGTACAGCGAAATACGGGTTTCCGGATGGTAGCCAATCAGCGCGATGATAAACACCAGGAACACCAGGCCAACAACCGTGGTTGCAACGCCGCCGGGAATAGGGAACTTCAGCGCTTTCGCCTCTTCCGGCGACAGGCGGCGGCGGAAGGCAATCTGCGACAGCAGGATCATTATCCACACCCACACGGTGGCAAAGGTCGCCAGGGAAGCAATCACCAGGAAGACGTTATCCGGCATGATGTAGTTCAGGTAAACCGCCAGCAGCAGCGCACAGGCCATCACCACGACGGTGACCCACGGAATACCGTTGCGAGAGGTTTTGGCGAACACTTTAGGCGCGCTGCCCTGCTCGGCCATGCCGTGCAGCATACGGCCCACGCCAAACACATCGCTGTTAATCGCCGAAAGAGAAGCGGTGATAACCACAAAATTCAGAATACCGGCCGCGGCGGTAATGCCCATATGCTGGAAGGTCATCACAAACGGGCTGCCTTCGGTGCCCACCTGGTTCCACGGATAGATGGACATGATGACGAACAGCGTGCCCACATAAAACACCAGAATACGCAGCGGAACGGAGTTGATGGCGCGCGGAATAGACTTCTGCGGATCTTTCGCTTCGCCTGCCGTGATGCCGATAATCTCAATCCCGCCGTAGGCAAACATCACCATCTGCAGCGACATTATCATCCCGAGCCAGCCGTTGCTGAAGAAGCCGCCATTGCTCCACAGGTTATGGATGCCGGTCGCCTGGCCGCCGTTGCCAATCCCCCACACGATAATGCCGATCCCGGCAATAATCATGATGATGATGGTGGCAACCTTGAAGAACGAGAACCAGAACTCCAGCTCGCCGAATACCTTCACGCTCATCAGGTTGATGGCGCTGATAATTAGCACCACGCTCAGCACCCAGACCCAGTGCGGCACCGCCGGGAACCAGATGCCCATATAGATCCCAAAGGCGGTCACGTCGGCAATGGCAACAATCAATATTTCAAAGCAGTAGGTCCAGCCGGTGATATAACCTGCCAGTGGCCCCAGGTAGTCCTGAGCATAACGTGAAAACGAGCTGGCCGCAGGGTTGTGCACCGACATTTCGCCCAGCGCGCGCATGATGATGTAGGCCGCCACGCCGCCGATAATATACGCCAGCAGCACGCTCGGCCCCGCCATTTTGATGGCGTCCGCCGAACCGTAAAACAGCCCTGTTCCAATCGCCGACCCCAGCGCCATAAATCGAATGTGCCGGGTGCTCAAACCGCGCTTGAGCTTGTTGGTGTTTTCCATTAATCCAGTACCACGCTTTACAATAAAAAAACCACGGAGGACGACTCCGTGGTTACATAGCAATCAAAAACTTAGTGGGCGGCGGAGGTCACCTGGCGCCCTGCTGCTTTGTCCCAGATAGCGGTGATAACCACCATCGCGACGGTCGGCAGCAGCCAGGCAAGTCCCTGATCCGCCAGCGGCAGTTTCGCCGCCCAGCCAGGCAGCACGTCGCTGATGGCCGAAGCTTTGACGCCGTCAATAATACCAAACAGCAGGCTTATCAGCATCGCCGGCGCAATAACGCGGGTGGAATTGTTCCACCACGGACGAGTAAAGCTCAGCACCACCAGCGCGATACATGGCGGATAGATTGCCGTCAGCACCGGGATAGAGATCTGAATCAGATGGCTCAGGCCCAGGTTGGACACAATCATCGAGAACAGACCGAGGATAAACACCAGCGAGCGATAAGAGAGCGGCAGATACTGGCTAAAGAACTCCGCGCAGGCACAGGTCAGGCCAACGGCAGTGACCAGGCAGGCCAGGAAAATCAGCGCCGCGAGGAAGAAGCTTCCTGCCCCGCCAAAGGTATGAGCGACATAGGCGTGCAGAATAGCCGCACCGTTGGCTTTCTGATCGACCAGGTTCGCGCTATCGGACCCCAGGTGGAACAGCGCCAGGTAGATAACCGTCAGGCCGATACCGGCAATCAGTCCAGCCCAGATGGTGTAGCGGGTCAGCAGGCGAGATTCGGTCACGCCACGGGAGCGGGCGGCATTAACGATAACAATCCCGAACACCAGCGAAGCCAGGGTATCCATCGTCAGGTAGCCGTTCACAAAGCCGTTAGAAAACGCCGCGTTCTGGTAGGCTTCAGTCGCCGTACTCAGGCCGCCGGCTGGCCACAATACTGCACCGGCCGCCAGGATCAGCAGCGCGATGATTTTCACCGGCGCCAACACGTGGCCCACGGTATCCAGCAGCTTGCCGGGATAAAGAGAAATGCCGATCACCAGCGCAAAGTACACCAGGCTGTAGATAAACAGCGGCATATCGCCCATGCCTGTCAGCGGAGCTATCCCCACTTCAAAAGAAACGGTGGTGGTACGCGGCGTGGCAAACAGCGGCCCTACGGCCAGGTAGCAGACGGTTGCCAGCAAAATGCCGGCACGGCGGCCAATCGGCGAGCTGAGGCTATCAATACCCCCGCCCACGCGTGCGATCGCCACGATAGTCAGAACAGGTAAACCTACTGCGGTCACCAGGAAGCCAAGCGCCGCCGTCCAGACGTGCTCGCCAGCCTGTAAGCCGACCATAGGAGGGAAAATGATGTTGCCCGCGCCCACAAACAGCGCAAAGGTCATAAAGCCCAGAGCGATGATGTCACGAGATTTCAAATGATAGGTCATAAAATAAAGCAGCCTGTGGATGTGTGGTGTTGAAAATGCTCAAATTTTTAAACCGAGGTTCAGTCCAGATAACGTTCGGTAAAAACGCGGCTATTACCGGTAACGACAGCGGAATATGCTTCTCCAGATCGGTGGCGAAGAATAGTTAGTCGAATTACCACTCAATTTCAGTCGGTCTGGTAATAACAGGGGGGCAATTAAAACGCTTATAGCGTTTGAAGACAAGAAGGGATCGGGAAACCAGAAATATATCCTTTATAAATACGCATAACCAGTGAATAAAGTTGATTATACGCTTTTGTTATGGCTTATCATTCGGACAAAAAAGCATCAATTCGATATTCATCACTTAACGAGTGGTGAAAATACGCACAAAAAAGGCCAGAAAACTGGCCTGTGGAAAGCGGACGTGACGGTTATGGCAAGTTAATGTGCAACCGCCGCAGAATCATGAGCAATCAGGCGTTCTGGCAGAATAAACGAAAACGTCGATCCCTGCCCCGGCTGGCTTTCGATCTCCAGCCGCGCATCATGGTGGCTAAGGGCATGCTTAACGATAGCCAGCCCAAGCCCGCTGCCGCCCGTCTGGCGAGAGCGCGCCTTATCGACCCGGTAAAAGCGCTCGGTCAGGCGAGGAAGATGCTCGGCGGAAATTCCAGGCCCGGTATCCCTGACGCTAAACGCCACGCCGTGAGGCAGCTTGCGCCAGGTGACCGTAATATGGGTCCCGGCCGGCGTGTGATTTACGGCGTTATACACCAGGTTCGAGATAGCGCTGCGAAGCTGCTCCTCGTTGCCGTAAACCTGAAGCCCAGGCTCGACGTTAAAAGTGAGCGTTTGCTTCTGCTGGCTCAGCGTTTGCGCCTCGCGCTCCACCACGCGCAGCATCAGCGGCACGTCGATTTTTTCGTTCATCGAAATCGCCGGTGCAGCTTCAATCCTCGATAAGGTGAGGAGCTGTTTGACCAGCCCTTCCATACGCGACGTTTGCTCACGCATGGTATGCAACGCTTTGTCCTTGAGCGGCCCTTCCAGCGCCTGATCCTGCATCATCTCCAGATAACCCTGTAACACGGTCAGCGGGGTGCGCAGCTCGTGGCTGACGTTGGCAAAGAAGTTACGGCGAGCGCCTTCAAGCTGGTGCATCTGCGTGACGTCACGCGCCACCATCAGCCACTGCCCGTCAGCATAAGGCATCACGCGGAACTCAAGATGACGGCCGTTGTTCAGCACCAGCGTCAGCGGGCGGCCGAACTGCTGCTTCGCTACGTATTGAGTGAATTCAGGGTAACGCAGAAGGTTGAGGATATTTTGGCCGCTGTCGTCGGGCCAGCGCAGGCCAAGCAGCTGCTGCGCCAGGCCGTTACACCAAAAAATAGTGCCTTCTTCGGTGGTCAGCACCACCGCATCTGGCAGTGATTCCGCACCGCTGCGGAACCGCTTGATAAGGTTGCCCAGCTCTTTACGGCGCTTTTTATTACGCAGCTGCATCTGGTGCAGCCCGTAAAGCAAAGGCTCCCAGCTTCCCCGCCCGGGCGGCGGGGTCATGCTGCGGTCAACCCACAGCCACCAGGAGAGACGAAGTAAATTCCAGAAATGCCAGCTTAACAGGGCGGTCACTGCCGCCAGTAAGAACCACGGCAGATGGCCAAAAATCAATCCGAGAATCGCCGCCGGTAAACAACAGAGCATCAGCTCCAGTACCAGCCTTTTCCATGACAGCCGTTCCAGCACGCGTCACGCTCCTGTCAGCATATTAAAAACGGGTTGAAAAGCGATAACCCGTGCCGCGAACTGTTTGCACCATTTTGTCATGACCACTTGTTTCCAGAGCTTTACGCAGACGGCGAATATGCACGTCTACGGTACGGTCTTCAACGTAAACGTTAGTCCCCCACACGTTATTAAGCAGCTGTTCACGGCTGTAAACGCGCTCCGGGTGGGTCATAAAGAAGTGTAACAGCTTAAATTCGGTTGGCCCCATGTCGAGCGGATCTTCACCGGTCATCACGCGGTGCGATGAAGGGTCAAGGCTCAGGCCCTGCATCTCAATAACCTCTTCCACCGCCATCGGTGAAATACGGCGCATCACGGCTTTGATACGTGCCACCAGCTCTTTCGGGGAGAAAGGCTTAGTGATGTAGTCGTCGGCACCGACCTCAAGGCCGCGGACGCGATCTTCTTCTTCGCCGCGGGCGGTCAGCATCATCACCGGGATCTCGCGGGTCAATGCTTCACGCTTCAGGTGCTTGATGAACTGGATCCCCGAACCACCTGGCAGCATCCAGTCGAGCAGGATCAGATCGGGGAAAGGTTCAATCAGCAGGTTAACCGCGCTGTCATAATCTTCCGCCTCTACCGACTGGAAGCCATTTTGCTCGAGCACAAAGCTCACCATTTCACGAATAGGAGCTTCATCTTCTACGACTAAAATGCGTCTCGCCATGATTTACCCTGTTGAAAAGAGACCATCTCTTATTAATTGTGCGCCAGTATGCGTCAGATTTGTGACAGATTTATGAAAAAGATTACGGCCAGATATTTCACCTTTTTGAATTATGACAGCCCCAGATTTTTGCTGACGGTTACGCTTCTGACTCAATAGCTTATAATCGGTCATTCGCCTCTTTGCCATGGGACAGGTTATGCGCATTCTCCACACTTCAGACTGGCACCTCGGCCAAAACTTCTATACCAAAAGCCGGGCTTCTGAACACCAGGCCTTTCTCGACTGGTTGATAAACGCCGCGCTCGAACATCAGGCGGAGGCGATTATTGTCGCGGGGGATATCTTTGATACCGGCTCACCGCCGAGCTACGCCCGCGAAATGTATAACCGCTTTGTGGTGCAGCTGCAGGCCACCGGCTGCCAGCTCGTGGTGCTGGCGGGTAACCACGATTCCGTTGCCACGCTCAACGAATCCCGCGAGCTGCTGGCCTGTCTGAATACCCGAGTGATTGCCAGCGCACGCCACAACAAAGACGAGCAGGCACTGGTCCTTAATCAAAAAGACGGCACGCCAGGCGCTATCCTTTGCCCCATTCCTTTCCTGCGCCCCCGCGACATTCAAAGCAGCCAGGCCGGGCTGTCTGGCCATGAGAAACAGCGTTCTTTAATGGAAGCCATCAGCGAACATTATCAGCACTGCTATGAGGCCGCCGTTGCCCTGCGCGGAGACAGGCCGCTGCCGATTATCGCCACCGGGCACCTGACTACCGTTGGCGTAACAAAATCTGACGCGGTTCGCGACATTTATATCGGCACGTTGGACGCGTTCCCGGCGCAGCACTTCCCGCCAGCCGACTACATCGCGCTCGGGCATATTCATCGCGCGCAGAAAATCGGCGGCAGCGAGCATATTCGCTACAGCGGTTCGCCTATTCCGCTGAGTTTCGACGAAACCGGCAAAGCAAAAAGTGTGTTTCTCGTAGAGTTTAGCGGTGCGGCGCTGGCAAGCGTCGAACCTCTGGAGGTACCCATTAGCCAGCCGCTGGCCATCGTCAAAGGTTCGCTGGGTGAAATTGAGCAACAGCTTGAACAGTGGCGAAATGCGCCAGCTGAGCCGAAAGTCTGGCTGGATATCGAAATCGCCACCGATGAATATCTGCACGATATGCAGCGCCAGGTCCAGGCGCTTACCGACGAACTGCCGGTCGAAGTCGTCCTGCTGCGCCGCAGCCGCGAACAGCGCGAGCGGGTCATTGCCAGCCAGCATAAAGAAACGTTGAGCGAGTTAAGCGTTGAAGAAGTTTTTGAGCGACGGCTGAGCCAGGAAGAGACCAGCGACGAGCGTGCCGCACGGTTAAGAACGCTGTTTGCACAAACCCTTTCAGACTTGCACCAGCAGGAGGAACAGGCATGAAAATCTTAAGCCTGCGGTTAAAAAACATAAACTCCCTGAAAGGCGAATGGAAAATTGATTTCACCCAGGAGCCCTTCGCCAGCAACGGGCTGTTCGCTATCACCGGCCCGACGGGCGCGGGCAAAACCACCCTGCTCGACGCAATTTGCCTGGCGCTGTACCACAAAACGCCGCGCCTCAGCACCGTTTCTCAGTCGCAAAACGACCTGATGACCAGGGACACCGCTGAGTGCCTGGCCGAAGTGGAGTTCGAGGTCAAAGGCGTTGGCTACCGGGCTTTCTGGAGCCAGAACCGCGCCCGTAACGCGGCAAACGGCAACCTTCAGGCACCGCGCGTGGAGCTGGCCCAAATCAGCGACGGCAAAATCCTCGCGGATAAAATTAAAGACAAGCTTGAGATTGTCGCCTCGCTTACCGGGCTGGATTACGACCGCTTCACCCGCTCGATGATGCTCTCCCAGGGGCAGTTCGCCGCTTTTTTAAACGCCGACGCCAACGACCGCGCCTCGCTGCTTGAGGAGCTGACCGGCACCGAAATCTACGGCACCGTATCTGCGGCAGTCTTTGAAAATCATAAGCAAATCAAAAGCCGGCTTGAAAACCTGCTGGCTCAGGCTTCAGGCGTTGCGCTATTGAATGAGGAGCGGCAACAGCAGCTTACGCAGAGTTTGCAGGCGCTTACTTTTGAAGAAAAAAAGCTGTCGGATGAACAGCAGCAACAACAGCAACATCAGCACTGGCTCAGCCAGCGCGCCCGGCTCGCCGCCGACAAAGAGCAGAAGCTGCAGGCGCTGAACGGTGCCAGTCAGGCCCTTAAAGACGCGGAGCCGATGCTGGCGAAGCTGACCCGCGCTCTGCCTGCCGAAAAACTGCGGCCTCACTGGCAGCGGTTGCAGGAAAAGCAGCAGACGTTAAGGCAAAACGGCGAAGCCGCAGAGAAAGTGAATACCCGCTTACAGCAGCTCACCGTTCGTCGTCAGCAAACCCGCCTGTTAGCCGCCGGGCAGGCTCAAAAGCTTCAGTCAGAAGCACAGCTGGTACAGGAATGGCTCACCGCCAATGACCGCTATCGCCTGTTAGCCGCCGAGCTGACGGGCTGGCGCATGGCGTTTACGCAGCAGCAGCGCGATGAAAGACAGCTGGCTGAGCTCCAGCAGACGCTGCAGGCCAGTCAGCAAAAGCTGCAGGCGCTGCCGGAGCCGACGCTTAGCCTTTCTCCTGATGAAGTGAGCGCTCATTTACAGCGAATGCTGGCAACCCGGCCTGCTCGCCAGCAGTTGGCCGCCCTGCAGCCACAGTTCGCCACGCTGGAGAAACGTAAAGCCGAGCAGCAGCGGGAGCTTGCCGAGCTGGATAAACTGATTGCCGGGCGTGATGCTGAGCTCAGCCAAAAACGTCAGCAATACAAAGACAAACGCCAGCATGAGGCCGATCTGGAAAAAGTCGTCGAGCAGGAAAGGCGCATTCAAAGCCTTGAAGCCGAGCGTGCGCTTTTACAACCGGATTCCCCGTGCCCGCTTTGCGGCTCAACCCAACATCCCGCCGTAGAAGCCTATAAAACGCTGGAGCCGGGCGAGAACCAGCAGCGTCTTGCCGCCCTTAAGCAAGAGGTTGCCAAACTCGCGGAGCTTGGCTTCGCCCTGAAAGGTCAGCTTGATACCCAACGCCAACAGCGCGAAAAACTGGTGCAGGTAAGCACCGCGCTGCAGGAAGAGGAAGCCTCTCTGTCCGCCCGCTGGCAGCAGCAGTGTGCAGAAGCAGGTATCGCTTTAACGCCGCAGGACGATCTCACCGCCTGGCTTAACGAGCAGGAACAGCGTGAACAGCAGCTGCGCCAGCTAGGCGAGCGTCAGGCGCTGGAGGTGCAGTTTCAACGCGACAGCCAGCAGCATGAAAAGCTGAGTGCCGACTTTATGGTACAGCGCTCGTCTCTGCAGACTGCGCTGGAGCAGGCCGGTCTTGTGCGCCCCGAGCCGGGAGAAGAGCAAAACTGGCTCGAAGCTCGTCAAAAAGAATCCCTGCAATGGCAGCAACAGCAGGACAAGCTGCCGCAGCTTCACCAGCAGCTTTCCAGCCTTGAGATGCTGCTCTCCAATCTAATGGACGACGGCTCAACGCCGCCGCCGTTGGAGGCAAACGAGCGCCAGGCTGCGCTGCAAAACTGGCAGACGCTGCATAACGACTGCAACCTGCTCGAAGGACAGCGTCAGTCCCTGCAAGAACAGCTGAAGCAAAGTGAAAGAGAAGCCACGGCGGCACAGGAGCAGTTCAGCAATGCGCTCTCGGCCAGCCAGTTCAGCGACGAAGCCGACTTCCGAAGCGCGCTGCTGGAAGAGGCCGGGCGACTTGAGCTTGAGCAACGTAAGCAGCAGCTGGAACGCCAACAGCAGCAACAGACTACGCTGCTGGAACAGGCTGAAAGCGCGCTGGCTCAGCATCTCTCAGGGCGGCCAGAAACCCTGAGCGAAGAGACCGAAGTCAGCATGCTGGATGAACGTATCGCAGCGCTTACTCTCCAGCTGCGCGAAAACGCCTCTCGCCAGGGGCAAATCACCCAGCAACTGCGTCATGACGAGGAAAATCGGGTTCGCCAGCAGGCGCTGATGCAGGAGATCAAAGCGTGTGAGGCGCAGGCGGAAGACTGGGGCTACCTCAATTCGCTCATCGGCTCCAAAGAAGGGGATAAATTCCGTAAATTCGCCCAGGGGCTGACGCTGGATAATCTGGTCTGGCTGGCAAACAATCAGCTTAACCGCCTGCACGGGCGCTACCTGCTTCAGCGCAAAGACAACGAAGCGCTCGAGCTGCAGGTGGTGGATACCTGGCAGGCAGATGCGGTGCGGGATACACGCACGCTCTCCGGCGGAGAAAGTTTCCTGGTGAGTCTGGCGCTGGCGCTCGCGTTATCCGATTTGGTGAGCCATAAAACCCGCATTGACTCCCTGTTTCTGGATGAAGGTTTTGGCACCCTCGATGCGCAGACGCTGGATACCGCGCTCGACGCGCTGGATACGCTGAACGCCAGCGGCAAAACTATCGGCGTCATCAGCCACGTTGAGGCGATGAAAGAGCGGATCCCGGTGCAAATTAAGGTGAAGAAGATCAACGGCCTGGGCGTGAGCCGACTGGATAAAGTTTTTGCAGTGGATTGACCTTGACCCTGGCTCACTCCCAGGGAAGCTGTCTTTCAGTCACAAATACGCTTATGAAGGATCGGCTAAGGTTCCGTTCACTTCCAGCCCTGGGTCGGCTGAGATGCG